>CBDUZK010000293.1:0-2690 GCA_965371675.1 uncultured bacterium
AAGATTGTTGCTCATTCTCCTGATGCTGCTGGCGGCGGAAAAGCCTACGACCCTGCTGACTCCGCCGTTCAGCCACACGCTCGGGTTCAACCGCATCGGGCGGTTCTACCTGCGCATGTACCTCGGCGCCAGCTTCAAGGTCGATGACCCGCAGGGCATGTGCGGGGCTAAGATGATTGAGGAGGATGACCCGACTACGGGCAAGGACGACCACATCCTCACGCTCTTCGGAGTGAACTCCGGGACCGGCCAGATCGTCTACAACGTGAAGCTGATTGAACCCCGCATCTACGGTTCAGCCGGCTCCGATACCGCCCAGTTCCGTCGCCCGCACGGAATCTGCTGCAACCCGCAGGGCGATGTCTACGTCGCAGATACGGACAATGACCGCGTGGTCCGACTCCGCTACCAGGATACCCGGCTCAACTGGGTATCAGTGCTGGGCGGTGACCTCGCGGCCCCGCACGACGTCGACGTCGATTCCCGCGGCCGGGTCTACGTGGCGGATACGGACAACAACCGGGTAGTCGTGTACAACATGGAGAATGAACCGGTCGCCGCCTGGGGCTCCGAACTCGAAGGCCCGACCGGTGTATGCGTCATCGACCATGCCGCGGACTACAACCAGTACGGAACCGACCACGCGGTCGTCATCGACCGCAACCGCACACGCCTGAGCCTGTTTACCCTGTCCGGTCAGCTCCGCAAGCGGATCGACCTGCGCCGCATCGGGCTGGCCGAAGCCGGGTTCGCATACATGGCCCATGACCGTCACGGGAACCTCTACGTGACCGACCAGGTGAACGACCGGGTTCACGTGTTCGACCCCCAGCTCAAGTACGTCGTTTCCTACGGCGGCGACAACGAAATCAACTCGCCGCGCGGCATCGTCATCTGGCGCAAGTTCGGCCAGGTGTTCCTGAACGAAGCCGAAGGCGGCCGGTACTACTGGATCGGGCTCGACGGCTACATGATCGGCTTCTACCCGCAGGAGTTCGACTCGCGCCGGCCGGGCACGACCATCGCGCTCTACATCACCGAAGTCGCCGACGTCACCGTGACCGTATCCGACGACCGGAATCGCACGGTCCGCACGCTCACACCACCGCACAACCAGCGACCGGGCGAAGTGCTGATTGTGTGGGACGGCAACGACGACGACGGCAACCTCGTACCGCCCGGCGACTACCGCGTGCACGCCGTAATCCGGCCCACCTACAGCCGCCCGAAACGGACATTCAAGAAGGAACTCGTCGGCACGGTCCGGCGGATTCCGGACAACTGACCCTCTGACCCAGGAGGTTTGTTTGACTCACTACCTTCGATTTGTCACGGCGACACTGCTGCTGCTCGCCGCTTCCGCCCCGGCGACCTGGTATGCCGGGGAGTTCGAGCAACTCGGCACCTCGGCCCGGGCCATCGGCATGGGTGGCGCGGTCGTCGCGACCGCAACCGGCCCGACCGCGGTGTACTACAACCCGGCTCGGGCCGGGCTCGAATCGCGCACCCGGGCGCTGCTCATGCATTCCGAGGACTTCTCCGGCCTGGTGCAGCACAACTACTTCGGAATCACCTTCCCGTCGCAGCGCCAGTCGTTCGGCTTCGCACTGCTGCACAACGGCGTACCGGGCATCAAGCTCACAGCCCTGCCCGACAGCACCCGTCCGCCCGGCCCGGACAACCGGCCGTACGAAACGCAGACCGTCAGCGCGAACCAGTTTGTCGGCTACGTGAACTACTCCCGCGTCATCACGCCCCGTTTCTCACTGGGCGGGAACGCGAAAATCATCTACCAGGACCTCGGCGTCGGGTCCTGCTTCGGCATGGGCCTGGACATCGGGGCGGTCCTGACCCCGGGCGGTGGGGTCGACGTCGGACTCCGCGTCCGCAACGCCAGCACCGCACCGCTGTTCTGGACCACCGGGACGCGTGAACTGATTACGCCCCGCGTGGCGCTGGGCATGGACAAGACGTTCCGGTTCGGCGACGATGCTCTTGTCCTGGCAATCGAAGTGGAAGGCATCCCCGAGGAAATGAGCTTCACCCACAACCTCGGGCTCGAATACGCATTCCGCAACGCGCTCTTCGGCCGGCTCGGGATGCACCAGGGCAACCTGACGTTCGGTCTCGGCGCGCGCTACAAGCGGTTCTACGTCGACTACGGCTACGCCAGCGGGTACGCCACCGGCTCGCGTGAACTCGGCAGTGCCCAGCAGGTATCCGGGGGTATCGAGTTCTAAACAACGCCGAACTCGGGCGAAAGCTCGCGCACCTCTTCGCCCTGATAATCCCGGCCGGCTACTACGCGAT
Source organism: uncultured bacterium (assembly GCA_965371675.1). GTDB lineage: Bacteria > Hydrothermota > Tepidihabitantia > Tepidihabitantales > Tepidihabitantaceae > DSBX01. The sequence continues at coordinate 2,311 of CBDUZK010000293.1, forward strand.
GCCGCACCGGCTGGGAATCATCCTGATGGGCGCGGCAACGGTAATCTTCCTGGTCGTGGATTTCGCCCGGCTCCACCTCAACCCGTTCAAGGGCGTATTCATCGTCCTGTTCGGCGGTATGCTGAGGCGGCGCGAGTTCACATCCCTGACCGGTGGCAGCTACCTGATGCTGGCATCCCTTATCTGCATGCTCGCATTCGGCGGCGGCACGTTCGGTACGAGCGTTGAACAGGGACGTGGCGTTTTCATCGCCGCCATCAGCTACCTCGCAATCGGGGACACGCTCGCCGCCATCGTCGGCATCTCGATTGGCCGTGTGCGGATGTTCCGCAAGACACTGGAAGGCACACTCGCCGGGCTGCTCGCGTGCATCGGCATCG
>CBDUZK010000294.1:0-2685 GCA_965371675.1 uncultured bacterium
AGGGTCCGGGTCCTCGAACCGAAGTACCCATAGCACTGTCCCATCGCCGTCGTATTTGACTATGGTCGCCGGGAATTTGCCGCTGGCCTCCCGCGTTGTTCCGGCCACGTAGACTGCGCCGGTTGAATCCACTACCACGCCGCCAACATAGTCCGTCGCGTCGGCAGACCCGTTGTGCCGTCGGACCCACTGCTCCTGTCCGGACCCCGAGTACTTGACCGTGGCGAAGTCCTGGCCGGTTCCGATGCCGGGGCTCTCGCCGGTCACCACAACGCTGCCCGACTGGTCGACCGCCAGCCCGACCGGCTTGTCGTCGCCGTCGGCCGGACCGTTGTACCGTTTGGCCCAGAGCCGGTTTCCCCCGGGGTCGTATTTCAGGGTCACGTAGTCCAGGCCGGTGCTCTCACTTTCACTGTACCCGGTCACGTAGACATTGCCTTCGTTGTCTGCCTGCACCGCCACGGCTTCGTCGTCACCGTGCGGGATGTTGCCGTAGGTCCGGTACCACAAGAGCTCACCGGCAGGAGAGTACCTGGCTGTCACAAGGTCTCGGTATTCACTGGTGACATCCAGATACCCGGCCACGACCACGTTGCCATCAACGTCGAATGCCACGTCGCTTCCCCTGTCGTTACTCGGACCAGGAGTTGACAACTGCCGCACCCACTGCTCGGTGCCGGCCGCATCGTATCGGACAAGGACCCCGTCCAGGTTGCGTCCCTTGTGGTCACACCACCCTCCGACACATACGCCGGACCCGAGGGACATCAGGGCCAGGCCGGTGGCATCAACCGAGTCAGGGGTCGTCCAGCGGCGTGCCCAGAGTGATTCTCCCGCAGGCGAGTACTTGAGCGTCGCAATGTCTTCGCTCCCGCCGAGCCGAGCCGACTCGCTCCTGCCCGTGACGTAGGCGTCGCCGGACGGGGTAACTACCAGCGCAGTAAGGCTATCACGTTCACGCGGCCCGTGATAGCTCCGGCGCCAGAGTTCCGTGCCGCCCGATGAGTACTTCACCACCTGGTAGGCGTCGCGGATGGTGCCCGCCACCACCACGTCGCCCAGCGCATCGGACCCGACCGCCACCGCGCTGTTTCCCCGATACGCGCCCAGAACGACCCGGGACCAGAGCGTGTCGCCGGTCGGAGAGAACTTCACGGTCAGCATCCCGCTGCTGTCCCGGTCATGGTCCCTGACGGTCTGGCCGACCACGACCGGGTTGCCCTGTGGGTCCAGCGCGACGGCCACGGCACTGTCGTCATTCGGTCCGGTACCCAGGAAGGAGCGTGCCCAGAGCAGAGACCCTCCAAGGGTGTACTTCAGCAGGTAGAAATCGTACCCGGTGACGTTCTCACTGTCAGTCATCCCGGCCAGGTAGATGTAACCCGCGTCGCTGATGGTCGCAGCATGCGCGAAGTCCTCGCTCAGGTCCCGGTCATGCGTCCGGCTCCACAGCAGTTCACCCGAACCCGCGTACTTGAGCAGCGCCAGGTCTTCATACGTGCTGTCGCCCATTACCGTTCCCGCCACATACGCATTCCCGGCGTTGTCGGTCATCACCGCGACGGCGACGTCCTCCTCGTTGCCGTCGAAGCACCTGTCCCAGCAGGAATCGCCGGAAACAGTGTACTTCAACGTGACGATATCCAGCTCTTCGCCCGGGAATCCGGAGTTGCCGGTGACGTAGACGTCCCCGGCGTCGGCCACGACGATGTCCACCGGGACAACGTAGCCTCGGCCTTCGAACCGCCGGGTCCAGAGTAGTCCTCCGGCCGGGGAGTACTTGGCGATTGTGATGGCAGAGGAATTGTCGTCGGGCATGCTCTGAATCGCAACGTAGACATTACGCGCCAGATCTGAAGTGATCGCACGGACCTGGTCGTCGCCGTTCCCGGTTCCGGACAGCCGACGCACCCATACGGTATCGGTCTGGGCCGTCGCGACTGCGCCGAACAGAAGCACGGCCAAGACTGCGAAGCTGCGGCTGCGATGAATGGACATCAATATCCTCCGCACCGAGCATAGCGGCTTGGGGCAATCAGTCAAACACCTTGTTCCCACCTTGGCTTCTACCTTCCCGGTGCCTTGGTGTCAAGATTCTCAGGTCGGTCTTCGGGTCGTCCTGCAGGTTTGACAGTGTCTGTCTGCCCGGTAGAATAGATGTGGTATTGGGAAGCAGGGATGAGGTTCGTACGTCCGCTTCACTCATCCACGCATTTGTCGAACACGGGACAGCCGGCCGCGGTTGCGCGGGCCGGAGCAACATGGGAGGGATAGTGATCAGGCAGAAGGAACATTCCAGAAACCGAATCGAAGGCGCGGCCGGACGTGAGTTCGAGCGGGTTCACAGGTCTTTGCAGCAGGCTCGCACCCGGCTGCGTGAGTATATGTCCGGGCACCGGGTTGCCGGTGGCCGGTGTACTTCGGCAGCGGTTCGGGCTTTGCGGAGCGCGCTTGTCCGGCACCAGCCGGTGGTGAAGGAGTGTGTGTTCAAGCGGCTGCTCGACCATGAGAGCTGCGGTGAACTGGCGACCGAGTTCGACTTGAAGCCGAATGAAGTGCGGGTGATTCTCGGCCGGGTGCGGCGCTGGGTGCATCGGTTCACGTCGTACTTCGACGACGACCGGTACTGGGCCGACCGGGTCCAGCCCGCCTGAGCGCCCGCTCGCGGATTCGCCGGTCGAGTTC
>CBDUZK010000295.1:0-2675 GCA_965371675.1 uncultured bacterium
GCTCCCGCGAAGAACAGGTAGAAAGTCAACCCCGACCCGCACTCGTGAATCGGCGTTGTTCTCATCTCCCACGGCAGCATCGTGACCCCGAGCAGCAACACCGCAGCCGCCAGCGGCACACCGAATCGCGGGCTGCGCCACGGCGCGCGCACCGCCCGCCGGAACGCGGAAGACAACCATGCCAGGCCGAACATCGCCGCCGGGACCCCGAACGTCACCCACCACATCGGCAGGAAGAAGAACTGCTGTCTCGGCATCCCGGGAAACCGCACGAACACCCTCCAGTGCCCGGTAAACAACCATTCTCCGCCCCAGTTGGCCAACCCGGCGAAGACCATCAACAGCAACCCGGCAAGAGTCAGAACCCAGTGCATAACCGGGCTCATGGTCAGCTCAAGCGACCGTAACCCGGCTTCGGCCGCCCGGTTGGGATTGTTCGTCTTCAGGTGCGCTCCTCGATGAGGCTTGAATTATAGAAGAGTGCTTGCGTCCGGTCAATCCGCCAGGGGTGGAGTATGTTCGCACTGCGGTCTTCGGCTTTGACAATGCGGCCCGCGTGACCTACCATCTGCAGCGACTATTTCTTGAAATCGGTTCCTAGGAGGCTTTGTGAAAATCGCTGCAGTATTGCTTTCGCTCACGCTGGTTTCCGGCGTGATACTGGCCCGGCCGTCCCACTACGATATGGGTCCGGTGCACCGGTTCGCAACCGAGCCGGGCAATGAAGTCAACCGGGTTTCCCTTTCCAATGGGTATGTCATCGACACGCGGGCAGGTGAGCCCTACATCCCGGACGCGCTGAGGATTGACGAGTCGTTCGCAGACGAACTGTACTACATCATCCAGTTTTCCGGCCCGATGAACCTCCACTGGAAACGCCGGCTGGCGCGGCGGGGGGTAGAATGCTTCGGGTACCTGCCCCACTACGCGGTGCTCGCCATGATGAACACGGAACAGCGCGACATGGTCACGGGCATGGAGTTCGTACGCTGGGTCGGGTTGTTCCAACCGGCGTACAAAATCCAGGGCGACCTGCTCGAGGTCAGCGGACGGGGCCCGGTCGTAGTGCTGGTCATGCCGGACGAGGACGAATCCGCACTGCTCGACCTGCTGGCCGAACGCGGGGCCGAAGTCGAACGCTTGACCGAGTCCGGGTTCGGAACAACGGTGCGCACGACGGTGAACGTCTCCGACCTCGTCGCCATCGCGCGGCTGCAGGAGGTCTCCTGGATGCAGGAGTGGAGCGAACCCGAGATGGCGAACAGCCATTGCCAGTGGGTGACCCAGACCGGGTACCGGTCGACCGCGCCGTCGCCGACCGACACGACCGCGCGCCATGTGTGGACACGTGGGGTGCGGGGCCAGGGCATCATCATGTCGACGACCGACACCGGGCTGAACACCGGGCACGACATGTTCCGCGACCCGTCGATGTCGATAACACCGCCGGGCGTGTGGCCGGGACACCGCAAGGTCGTCGGGTTCCGGCTGATGCCCGGGGCGAGTGCGGGCGAGTCGCCCCGGCACGGAACCCACGTGAACGGCACGGTGGCGGGGGACGACTCGGTCACCGGCGGGTCGAGCTACTACGACGGGATGTCCATCAAGGGCCGTCTGTGGTTCGTGGACCTGACGAACAGCGGCGGCGGTTTCGTCATCGGGTCGGATCTGACCGCGCTGTGGGACACGGTCTACACTGGTGCCGGGCTGCCCGATTCGCTCAGGCCCATCCTGCAGCACTCGGGGTCGTGGCGCTGGTACAATTCGAGCGGGACCTACCTGATCCAGGACGCCTCGACCGACGCGTTCGGCTGGGCGCACAAGGATTTCACCAACATCATGGCGGCGGGTAACGAGTCGAGCACGCGCCGCATCGGCAACCCGGCAATCGCGAAGAACGTGCTGACAATCGGGGCAACCTACAACAGCACGTCGTGCCGCAGCATCGCGGGATTCTCAAGCCGTGGGCCGACCCAGGACAACCGGATCAAGCCGACAGTGATGGCGCCCGGGGTAAGCATCTGGTCCGCGCGGATGGCGCCAGCGGTCAACACCTACGAGCGGCTTTCCGGAACCTCAATGGCTACGCCGGCGTCGAACGGCGCGGTCGGGCTCATCCGGTGCTACCTGCGGGAAGGCTACTATCCGACCGGGGCGCCCGTCTCCGGCGACCGGTTCGGCTACATCTCGGCGGCGCTGCTGCGGTCGATGGCGGTTGCGTCGGCGGACCCGAACATCGGGTCCTGGAACGTGCCCGACTTCAACATCGGCTGGGGCAGGATCGACATCGACTCGGTGCTCTACCTCGCTGGCGACGCGCGTAAGCTGATCGTCACCGACGACACGTCCGGGATAAGGACCGGCGAGTACAAAGCGTTCCAGTTCAAGGTGAATTCCGCCATGCCGCTGCGGGTCGCGCTGGCCTGGACCGACACCGCCGCCGCGCCCAACGCCAACCCGACGCTGGTGAACGACCTCGAACTCGAACTGGTGAGCCCGGTCGGCACGGTCTACCGCGGCAACCAGTACTCGGGCGGCCAGAGCGTCGCGAACCCGACCGGGCATGACAGCCTGAACGTCGAGGAGTGCGCGCGGGTGAACTCGCCCTCAACCGGACTCTGGACAATCCGGGTCCTCGGCCGGAGCGTGGCGACCGCGGCGCGTCAGCCGTTCGC
>CBDUZK010000296.1:0-2670 GCA_965371675.1 uncultured bacterium
CCGGTCGGCAGGTTTCCCTACGGCATCGCGGCCCTGCCGGACGGCAAGCGGGTCTATGTCGCGAACGATGAGGACAGCGTCGTGTCGGTGATTGACACCGAGACAAACGAGGTCGTGCATTCCGTTCACATCGGCTATCGGCCGGAAGCAGTTGCCGTGCATCCGTCGGGGGAGTACGTCTACGTGTTGAGGACCTGGATGCTGCCGGCCCGGGTCGTGGTGATCTCGACATCGAACGACTCGGTCGTCGCGACGGCGCGAACCGATGGGGGAGGGCACCGTCTCACCGTGTCTCCTGACGGGGAGTTGCTGGTCGCGCCCGGTGATACGAGCGTCCTGATACTGCGGACGTCCGACCTTTCGGTAGAGAAGCGGATAGGGGGTACAGCGTACCGGCACCCGTACGAATTCCGCTTTCTGCCCGACGGCAGGTATGTCTATGCCACGTGTTACGGGGTCAACCAGGTGCTCGTCTTCAGGGTATCGGACTACGCGCTGGTTGATTCGTTGCCCGTGCCCGGTCCGTCGAAGGGGTTGGCGATAGCGCCGGACGGTTCGCGGGTGTACGTTACGCACTTCAGCAAGAACAGCGTTTCGGTGATCGGCTATTAGGAGCCGGTTGCCCGGAGACGCTCGAAGGGGAAACCCGGGACACTTCCCTCTTTACGCACTTCCGATTCCGGTGTAGTACTACCCATTCAGCTTCGTATGCTCAGTCTTCCCGGCTGCCGGGCCAAGATGTCCCTTTCTGTCGCTCATCGGATGCCAGCATATGCACCGTCGGGCGATTGTCAACATGCCTTTTGCTTTCCGGGTTCGGTTTGTTGTCTGACACTTGGTGAGCTCGGTCGCTGCCTGTCTGTGCGTGGCCGCACGCAGACAGGGTGTTGAGATTTCGGTGTCCGCAATTCGGCATTCGTCATTCGGCGTTCGGAATTGAGGCTGGGTGGAACCGACAACGTTGACATCCGTGGGATTTCGGATACAAATGTAGGCATCATGGTTGGCGCACTTGTCCAGAGCATGCGGCCGAAGCAGTGGATAAAGAACCTGCTGGTGCTGGCCGCTCTTGTTTTCTCCAAGCGGTTGCTCGACGGGCCGAGCGTCCTGCGGTCCCTGGTCGCGTTCGGCATCTTCTGCCTGCTGACCGGCGCGGTCTACATCATCAACGACCTGGTCGACCGCGAGGCCGACCGGCTGCACCCGAAGAAGAAGTACCGGCCGATTGCGGCCGGGCGGCTGAAGCCGGGTACGGCGACGGTGTGGGCGGTGGTGTTGATGGTCGGGTCCCTGGTTGGCGGGTGGCTGCTGGACTGGCGGTTCGGCGCAATCGGTACATTCTACCTGCTGATGCAGCTCGCCTATTCGCTGCGACTGAAGCGGGTGGTCGTGCTGGACGTGATGATTGTCGCGACCGGGTTCGCGGTGCGGGCGATTGCGGGAACGTTCGTCATCGGGGTCGCGTTGTCGCCGTGGCTGTTCGTGTGTACCATCCTGCTGGCGTTGTTCGTGGCGGTGGCCAAGCGCCGGCATGAGTTGATGTTCCTTGAAGGCGGGGGGATATCGCACCGGAGTGTGCTCGGCAAGTACTCCGAGACCCTGCTCGACCAGATGATTGCGGTCGCGACGTCTTCGACCGTGGTCGCCTACTGCCTGTACACGATTGCGCCCGACACGGTCGCGAAGTTCGGGTCAGGCAACCTGATATACACTTTCCCGTTCGTGCTCTACGGCATCTACCGGTACCTGTACCTGGTGTATCGCAAGGACCTGGGTGGGTCGCCGGAGAAGGTGTTCGTCACCGACCTGCCGATGATTATCGATATCCTGCTCTGGGTCGGGGCGGTCGTGGTCGTTCTCTACGTGAAAACTTAGCCGCCGGCGGAGTCCGCGGCGGCGCGTTGGGTTCGGATTTGCTGGAGCAGTCCGAGGGCGTTCCGGTCACCCGGGTTCTGGCGCAGGACCGGTTCGAGGGTCGCTTCGGCTTCGTCGTAACGGCCGGCCTGCATCCTGACCCAGGCAAGGCGCAGGGTGAGGTCCGGGACCGACGGGAACCGGGCGCAGGCCGTAGCCAGGACCCGGTCCGCCTCATCGAACCCTTCGAGCTGAACCAGGATTGCGGCGAGGTTGGCGTATCCATCGAGGTAGTCGGGCGCGGAGCGAATGACCTTGCGCAGGTGCTCGGCAGCACGGTCAAATTCTCCGCGTTCGTTGTAGATGCCGGCGAGGCTGGTGTGGCTAGTGATGAGCCAGTCGTCGCGTTCCAGCGCCAGTTGGTAGTAGCGAACCGCGCGGTCGGTCCGTTTGCGGCCCTGTTCGATCCGGCCGAGCCATTCGTACGGGGCGCCGAAGTCCGGGGGCGCCTGTTTGATGCACTTGGTGAACAGGGCAGCGGCCGTGTCCGCGCCGACGCGCAGGAAGTTGATGCCGTCCAGGTACCGGTTGATGAACCCGGAGGGCGCGGCGACCGGTTCGAGCGGGATTGTGTCGTTGCCCGGCTTCCGTTTGTAGATTGTCTCGGTGAACCGGTACTCCTGCCCCTTCACTTCCTCGACCACGGTAATCGGACAGGCGAAGTAGCCGCGGCGGAACCTCGGACGGAGGAACAGCGCGCGTTCGGCTTCGGCCGACGGTTTGACCCCGGTCGAGAAGTAGAGGTAGGTCGGGTCG
>CBDUZK010000297.1:0-2655 GCA_965371675.1 uncultured bacterium
CGGACTCCTGCGGGAAGCCGCAGGCCGCGGGACAGGACGCCCTCGCCGGGCTGCGTCACAAAGAGGTGTTTGTCGAGCGCGTGGCGAAGGTGGCGGTAGAGTTGCTGCGGGCCGAGCCGGTGCGGGGTGGCCGGTACACGGTGATTGTGGACCCGTTGCTGGCCGGGGTGTTCGCGCACGAGGCGTTCGGGCACCTGTCCGAGGCGGACCATATCGCGGACAACGAACGGCTGCGCGAGCTGATGTCAATCGGCCGGCGCCTGGGTGTGGAAGACCTGTCAATCATGGACGACGCGACGATGCCGGGCGAGCGCGGCAGTTTCCGCTACGACGACGAGGGCGCGGCGTCGGAGCCGACCGAACTGATTCGCCACGGCATCCTGGTGAGCCACCTGCACAACCGCCAGACCGCCCAGCAGTTGAATGAACCGCCGACCGGCAACGGCCGCGCAATCAGCTACCGGTTCCCACCGGTGGTGCGCCTGACCAACACGTATATCGAGCCGCGCGAGAACACCCTCGATGACATGCTCGACGGCATGGAGCAGGGGTTGTACGTGTGCGGCAGCCGGGGCGGCATGACCGAACTCGAGTCATTCACGTTCTCAAGCCAGTACGCGTACCTGGTCGAGCACGGGCGGAAAACGAAGATGGTGCGTGACGCGACGCTGTCCGGGAACGTGTTCGAGACCCTGATGAACATCACCGCAATCGGCGACGACCTGACGCTGTTCGGCGGCATCGGCGGGTGCGGGAAGAGCGGGCAGGCGCCGCTGCCGGTCGGACTGGGCGCGCCCCACCTGAAAATCAACGACGTCGTGATTGGCGGCAGATAGCATGACTGAAGAAATACTGGCGATGGCCCGGCTGCGGTCGGACACGGCCGAAGTGTTCAGCGAAGAAACGGACCGGGTCGTAATCGAGTTCCGGGGCGGACGGTTTCACGCCCGGGAGACCCGGCTGACGCACGGGTACGGACTGCGGGTCGTGAAAGATGGCAGGGTCGGGTTTTCGTCGAGCACGAACGCGGAGCAATTCGGCGAGATGGTCGATGCCGCGATTGAGACCGCGGTCCTGGGTCCGGTCGCGCGGTTCGAGTTCCCCGGCCCCGGGCAACCGGAACCGGTGGTCACGTTCAACAACCGGGCGATGCAGTACCCGCCGCAGCGGATGATGGTCTGGGGCCAGGCCCTGGTCGAGGCGATGCACGCGCGCGTACCGGAACTGAAGCTCGACCTGTCGTTCACGCGCACCTGGCGCGAGGTGCTCATCCGGAACAGCGCCGGGTTGGAGGCGAGTTTCGAGCGGGCCGAATTCTACCTGGCGGCGACCGGCCTGATGGTCGATGACGGACTAGTGTGGCTGCCGGAGTATGTGGACCTTGCCGACGGCCGGCCCTTCGCGCTCGAGCCGTTGGCGGACCGGCTGGAACGGCAGGCACGACACGCGCGCCGCCGTGCACGGCTGACTTCCGGTGAGTACCCGGTGATTGTCATGCCGCTCGGCCTGCCGAGCCTGCTGGCACCGCTCGAGTCGGGCATCGGCGGCCGGCAGCACCAGAAGGGAACCTCACCGCTCATCGGTCGGGAGGGCGAGCGGGTGCTGGCCGAATGTCTCACGCTAACGGACAACCCGCTCCGGAAGTACGGGCAGAGTTCGGCGCCGGTGGACGGCGAGGGACTGCCGTCGCGGACAAACGTACTGTTCGACCACGGCGTGTTCGGCGGGTTCCTTTACGACTTGGGCACCGCGGCCGCCTGCGCTACAACCAGTAACGGCGCGGCCCGGCGCAGGTACGCGAACCCGCCGGTGCCCGGGCCGAGCAACGTGGAAATCGCGCCGGGTGACGCGGACCTTGAAGATACCGTGCGCGCGACCGATGAAGGCCTGCTGGTCTACGGCTTCGTGGGCGGCGGGCAGTCGAACGTGATGGCGGGTGAACTGGCGCTGGATATTACGTCCGGCTTCAAGATTGAGCGGGGTGAAATTGTCGGACGGGTGAAGGACGCGATGGTCGCCGGCAACGTGTACGACATGCTGGCATCAGTCGATGTGGTCGGGAACACCGAATACCCGCTGGGCAGCCTGTATGCCCCGTTCCTGCGGTTCCCGGCGGTCCGGGTCACGACGAGCGAATAGAGAATCAGCAATCAACATACCGGAAGGTCATGAGGTAATCGCATGAGTGCAAGCGGAAAAAAGTCGGGAATCCGAAAGCCCGGTGGCGGCCGGCGCCTCGAGAAGAAACTGCGGGTCGCGGACCGGGCGCTACGCTGGCAGTGCCCGGGCCGGTGCCTGAAGTTCAAGACCACTAACGACATCAACCTGAAGCACGTGGACCCGAAAGACGACCACTGCGGTATCGTCGGCCAACGGCGCGCGGTGGACGCCCTCGCGCTCGGGCTCGAAATCGACGCCTCCGGGTACAACGTCTTCGTGACCGGCCCGGTCGGCACCGGCAGGACCACCACCGTGCTCCAGATGCTGGAGCGGTTCCGCGGCGCGGCTCGCTCGCTCGACGACAAATGCTACGTGAACAACTTCAAGGACCAGGACCAGCCGGCCCTGCTCCGGTTGCCGGCGGGCGAAGGCCGGAAGTTCTAGCACGAGCTGGACCAGTTGGTCGAATACCTGGCGACCAACATCCCGAACCTG
>CBDUZK010000298.1:0-2629 GCA_965371675.1 uncultured bacterium
AGAAGCCCCTGTCCGCGCTGTTCGGGCGCGGCGCTGCGGTTCCAGCCGGGCCGGGTCTTCCCCGGTCACCGTACGGTCTCACCGAACCGAAGCTGCTCGACCACGTCCGGAACCTCGTGGGCAAGAAGATGGATGAAGAAGGTCTCAAAGGCGACCGGCGCACCGCGTACTCCAACTGGCTGACGCAGGTAGAGGTGATCGCGGTTCCGACCCAACCCGGCTCAGAAGAGCGGAAGCAGCGCACCGACGCGCTGGTCGAACGCACCACCGACCCGGAGCTGTCCCGCCGCGTGGCCGGCTGGTACTACGAACTGTTCGAGCACTGGCGGCCGAAGCTGTTCGGGGACGCACCGAAGCCGTAGGTTCGGCGCGGCCGCCGCGCAGGCGACTACGGTCGCATGACGGCTCCGCTCGATGCTGTGGCGACAATGGAGACCGAGGAACAGCCGGCATTGAGCAAACGCCGTGGCGACGCCGGTATACTTCAGGTGTAGCTATCGAGTCCCGGGAATCGGGGAACGGCCGAGATATCAATGCTCTTGGGGCTCTGAGAGATGGGGAGTGTTCCGGGTCCTCCCAGGATGCGGGAGGCGTCTCTACTTCAGCCCGCGTTCCCTCCTGTTTTCCTGGAGGACCGTCATCAATCAACGAAGTAGCCGCGGGGACGGACTCGTACGGGCGGGGCGGGCAGGTTGTACACGAACAGGTCGTTGTTCCCGCCGTTGAAGGCAAACAGGTAGCGGCCGCCGCAGACCAGTTCGGCGCCTGGTTTCAGCGTCTTGTTCAGGCCGCCCCATTCGGGCTGGGGGAGGTTCAGTATCCACGAGTCCTTTCCGATATCATAGGCGACAAAGGTCTGTCTGATGCCCAGCTCTGCTTCGGTCAGCATGTATATTCTTCCATTCTGAGCGTCGGCGGCCATGCGGCAGACCGTGACCGGTTTGGTGCCGGGTAGCTCGGCAAGATTGGCCCAGCAGTCAAGGCGTGTGCTGTAGCAGATGAACTGCCTGTTATCGAGAACCACATAGACTCGACCATTGACAAAGGCAATGTCGTGATAGTCAGAGCAAGGCTGGGGCAGGTTCTGCAGGCGTCCGTCCCCCACGAGGCTCCAGGTGTCACCGGTGATGCTGTACCAGTAGATGTTGCGGTTGCCCAGCACATAGAGCCGGTTCCGGCCGTCCCAGCAGATACCGCCGGCCAGGTCCGCGCTGATGTTGAAGCGCCTTGCGGCAACGTCAGGATAGCTGGTGACATCCCACCGGTTCTGGTTGATGTTGTACCTCATCAGAGGACCGCTGTCGTGTACCAGGCAGTAGAAGAGAGTGTCGGCTGCCACGATCGCACCCCCGAGTTGAATCTTCTCGCGGGGATGGTCCTGGAAGAGCACGGAGAAGTCCGCCCTCGGAGCCCAGTTTCCGTGGAGCGTTGAGTACAGCATGAACAGCCTTGTCCGCGATGCGTCGACCGGGCTGGTTCCGCCCGGATTGCGCAGGTAGATTGTCCTGTCTCTGCTTCCGGCCATGGCGAATCCCGGCCTGATGGTTCGGTCCGGCATCGGGTATTCACCGGCCGGTTTCTGCCAGGTGTCGGCTGCGACGTAGAACTCGGCAGTCAGGGTATCGTTCCCGGGCACGTCGTCTGCTTCGATGCAGTTGTAGTTCCGGTCCAGCAGTATTGAGATCCATGCCTTGATTGTATGGCGGCCCGGTTCCAGTCGCACACCGTCTTCGTACCGGCTGTACGGGGAAGTCAGTTCTACCGGCACGCGGCCGGCGTACGGCACGGGTACGACCATGCCGTACGGTTTCAGGCTGTCAATGGAGAGCGACACAATCGTCGAGCAGAGCGTGGACCCGAGATTCACGAGCATGAGTATGGGAGAGAACGCGTCGCCCGGAGCCACAACGAACCCGGCTGCAGGAAAGAGAAACTGGGAAACTGCCACGTCTGTCGTGTGTGGGACCGGTCTGATGATCGTTACGTCATCGGAGCACCAGTAGCGGACATTGACCGAGTCATAGGTGTGGCATATCCAGGCCAGTCTTACCTCGCGCCGGTCGCCCGCCCAGGTTGACATGTCGATGGTTTCGTAGCCGTGGAAGTCGGTGCAGCCGTAGTCCCGGACAACGTGCCATGTCTGCCAGTTGTCGGTCGAGCCGACAATCTGACTGGTGGGGAGGCAGGTGGCACGAGGATATGGGCGGCCGAACCGGTAGAGAGTCCGCACACGCAGGGAGCAGACTGGTTGTCCGCTCAAATCGTAGACCGGGCTGTAGAGCGTGTCCCAGGTCTCCCCGTCCATGGTCCAGCGCAGGCAGGCATAGGAAGTGTTGTTTGCGCGGTCAGGCCCCGCGCCCCATGGCCATGAACCAGCAGGTCGTATATGCCAGCCGTTCGGATACCGGGAAGGTTCGTGTGATGCGAGGTTGCGGGGCTGGTGTATGGCGCGCGACCAGTCGGACAGGGCTCCATTCGCATGGAGGTAGGCGAACACGACCACCAGCCCTGCGCAGAGTAGAAGGACTGCTACCACCCATGGCCGGACCGGTCGGTTCAGTTTCATCGTTCTGGAGCTTCGGGGTCAGGTCTTGGCATTTGGGATTCTCCTACCCATCCGACTTCGCCT
>CBDUZK010000299.1:0-2628 GCA_965371675.1 uncultured bacterium
CAGGCCGAGTTTCTTCTCCTTGGAAGCGACCGAGAACCCGGGCGTCTTCGTCTCGACGATGTAGCAGGTCACGCCCTTGCGGCCGAGGCTCCGGTCCATGCTCGTGGCGACAATCACCGTGCCTGCGTAGCTGGCCGACGTGATGAACCGCTTCGACCCGTTGACGAGGTAGCCGTCGTCGGTCTTCTTCGCGAAGGTCTCGACCGCGGCCGCGTCGGACCCGGCGTTGGGTTCGGTCAGGCCGAACGAGCCGAGGTATTCGCCCCGGGCCAGGGGAGGGATGAACTTCCGCTTCTGCTCGTCGGTCCCGAACTTGTAAATCGGGTAGGTGCCGAGCGAGATGTGGGCCGCAAGGGTGATCCCGGTCGAAGCGCAGACGCGCGAGACCTCCTCGACCGCGATTGCGTACGACAGGTAATCGAGCCCCATGCCGCCGAGGTCCTTGGGCCAGACGATGCCCAGGTAGCCGCGTTCGGCCATCGCCTTGACGTTCTCGGCGACGAACTCGCCGGTCCGGTCGTATTCGCGGGCCCGGGGCAGGACGACTTCGCGGGCGAAGTCGCGGAGTTCGTCCCGGAAGCCCTGGTGTTGTTTGCTGAGTATCATGGCAGTTCCGAATTCCCGATTTGCACTTTGTCAGTCGCCATTCGACATTTCCTCCGGGTCAGATGTAATAGCCTTCGGGGTCAATCTGCTCGCGGAGCAGCTTCAGTTCTTCGTCGGTCGGTTCAGGGTTGGTTGCGATCTGGTCCGCGACCAGCATCTCGAACCCGGTGTTCTCCAACACCTGTTCCTTTGTCACTCCCGGGTGCACGGCAATCAGGCGCATCCGCTTGCTGTCCGGGTCGAAGTCCATCAGCGCCAGGTTGGTAACCACCCGGTACGGGCCTGTGCCCGGCGGGAGGCCCGCTTCCTCGCGCGCGCCCGGGCCGGTCAGGTAGCCCGGGGTGGTCAGGAAGTCGAGCTTCGGGACGAACCGGCGCTTGTCGTGCTGGCGCATGATGCTGATTGTCCGCCAGCAGTGGGAGCCGACGTCGTTGGCCCCGCCCGAGCCCGGCAGCCGGACCTTGGGCGGCCAGTAGTCGCCGATCACGGTCGTGTTCAGGTTCCCGTACATGTCGATCTGGGCCCCGCCGAGGAACCCGTACTCGATGAACCCGCGCTGGGCGGTTTCCATCATGTCGCAGATACCGGACGCGGCAACCGCCTTGTGGAACGTGCGCGAGTCGCCGACCCCGAGCGGCAGTTGCTCGAGCGACGCCCCGGTGCCGCCGAACTCGAAGATCGACACCAGGCCGGGCGCGTGCTGCCGCTTGGCCAGGGCCGCGGCCAGCATCGGGATCCCGGTCCCGACAAAGGCGGTGCTCTTGTCTTCCATCAGTTTCGAGGCGAGGCAGATCAGGAACTCGGTCTGGTTGTACTCGGCCATCATCTACCCCCAATCTCGGACTCGAGTTGCCGCAGCCGTTCCATGCCGACCAGCTCGACGTACGCCTTGTGGTCCTTGCACCCGTACACCCACTTGTCGAGGTAGGCTCTGGTCTTGTCCAGGTCCTTCGAGTCCTTCAGGAACTGCTGCAGGTGCTCGCCGTCCCGCCAATACCGGTAGCACATCTCGCCCGGGTGGGAGGCATACTTCGCCTCGACCACCGCGTCGACCAGGTAATAGGGGATGACCGTGTGCTCCGGGTACTTGCGGATTTCCTCGGTCGGGATGATCTCCTCGGCTGAGATAATCAGTCGCTTCGAGGCCCGCGCCATCTCGTGGGCGAACCCGGATATGCCCTCGACCCGGCAGTTGCCGTACTTGTCCGCCTGGTGCACGTGGATCAGGCCGACGTCCAGGAACAGGGCCGGAATCAGGCAGACCGGCTTGCCGGTGAACGGGTCCTTGACGACCTTGGCCGCGGAATGCTTCAGCGTGTCGGTGCCGAGCATCGAGCGGACCGGGATGAACGGGACCCCCATCGCCGCGGCCTTGAACCGCCAGGTGATGCCGCCGTTCGACCAGTCGGTCGTCTTCACGCGGCCGCTCTCGACCGCGCGCCGGAGGCAGGCGGAGATACCGTATACCTCCCAGGCAACGTAGGTAATGTCAAGGGTATCGACCAGGTCCGCGGCCAGCAGCAGGTCGATCTCGTGGACGCCCTGGCCGGCGACCCGCAGGTGCTTCCTGCCCTGGCGGACGACTTCGCGCACCAGGGACATCGGCGCGCGAACGGTCCCGTACAACTCGGTCCCGATGTAGTCGCCGTCGTGCACCAGGCTCGCGACCGCTTCCTGCTCGGACATGACCTTGTCGACCATGCCCGTGTTCTTCCCGGTGCGGACCCATTCGCGGAAGCCGTCAGGGTCAGGCGGCTGGAACAGCTCACCGATGCCGGACTGAATCACATCCATTGAATCCTCCGTGGTACGGTTTCTACCAGGCCCGGTCCCGGCCGGCTGCAGCGCGGGAGCGCTTCGACCACGGACCGAGCGTTTCAGTAACGCAAGGATACTAGAGACCGCGCATCCGCTGTCAACCCTGCCGCGACAATCGGCGGCGGAGAGGAATGAAGAACGAGGAGTGGGGATGGAGGAGCGAAACCCGGGACTGTACCAGCAAGGGACTGTCCCAGTGGTTTC
>CBDUZK010000300.1:0-2623 GCA_965371675.1 uncultured bacterium
TGTCCCGCGGGTCGCTCATCTTCGGGGTCAAGATGTGGAAGGGTACGGTCAAGGCCGAGTGCACCGAGGACCGCGGCGGCGAGTCGATAATCGAGGAGCAGGAGAAATGATACCGCTACCCAAGCTGCGCGAACTGGCCGAAGCGCTCCGGGCGGTGTTCGGCGGTCCCTACACGACCAAGTTCCCGGCCGAAGTCGATTCGGTGCACCCGAACTTCCGGGGAATCCTCAAGTTCCGTGAAGACAAGTGCATCTGCTGCGGTGCCTGCTCGAACGTGTGCCCGACCAACGCACGCGAGATTGTCGTGGACCACGAGCGCGGTGTGCTGCGCAATATCCACCACGCGGAACGGTGCATCTACTGCGGCCAGTGCGTGTGCTACTGCACGGTCGGCGATGCAATCTACCAGAGCACCGAGTTCGACCTCGCGCGGACCGAGCGTTCGGAAGACTGGGAAACTTGTGTCGAGAAGGAAGCCGCGCTCTGCGAGATGTGCGGCGAGCCGTTTGCGGCAAAAGAGCAGCTCGTGTTCCTGGCCCACAAGGTCGGCGACCTGGTGAGTGCGAACCCGACCCTGTTCCTCAGCCAGTACGAATCAATCGGGGTCTCGTCGCCGCCCTCGCCGGACCGCGACGTCACACCCTACCGCTCGGGCACGATGCGAATCCTGTGCCCGGAATGCCGGCGCAAGGTGTACCTCGAAGAACAGTGGGGCTACTGAGCCGATACCGCCATTGAAAGCCGAGCCGCCTGGAAGGGCGGCTCAGCCTTTAGACACGGATGGATACGGATGAGGGCGGAGGATTGAAGATAGAGGAGTGAGGATGGAGGAGCGAAACCCGGGATTTCGCGGGCGCGGCTTCAATCTGCAATCACCAATCTGGAATCTACAATCGCAGCGGGTCTAGCGGGTGACGACCACCTTTGAGAGCCTTGAGTTCTGGCCGGCGACCTGCCGCACGAAGTACGCGCCGGGCGGGATGTGGCGAACGTCGTTCGGGCCGGGTTGCAGGTCCATCACTTCGCGGCCCAGGGGATTCAGAAGTGTGAGTGACGAGTATCGAGTTGAGGGTTTCCGTATGTACAGCACAGCGTGGGCGATTGTGGCTGCGGCTGGCTTGTAGGTAGCGGGCAGTTCCGCCTTTGCGATTGTGGTGGAGTTTCCATCCGCGTCGGTCCTGATGAGCCAGACGTCGCCGCTGCCAACGCTGAAGGACCCGGTCCAGCCGACGATGATGTACCCGCTATCCGCGTTCTGCCGGACCACGTAGCCGCCGTCCCAGGCCGCGCCGCCATAGGTCCGGGTCCAGATGGTGTCGCCGGAGGCGTCGGTCTTGATGAGCCAGGCGTCGCGGCCGCCGGCGCCGAAGGAACGAGTTTCGCCGGTGACAATGTACCCGCCATCCGCGGTCTGCCTGCCCGAGTAGCCGATGTCGGAATCCGTACCGCCGAAGGTCCGGGTCCAGATTGTATCACCGGAGGCGTCGGTCTTGATGAGGTAGGCGTCGAATTCGCCGGCTCCGAAGGACTCGGTGCGGCCGGTGATGACGTACCCGCCATCCGTGGTCTGCGTCACCATGTAGGCGCGGTCGTCGTCCGGGCCGCCGAAGGTCCGGGTCCAGATGGTGTCGCCGGAGGAGTCGGTCTTGATGAGCCAGACGTCTTCTCCGCCGGCGCCGAAGGACTTGGTGTAACCGGTGATGACGTAGCCGCCATCTGTGGTCAGCGCTACCGCGTAGCCCCAATCGCGGTCCTCGCCGCCATAGGTCCGGGTCCACATCGTGTCTCCCCAGGCGTCGGTCTTGATTAGCCAGGCGGCGGCCGGGTCGGCGCCGAAGGGCTTGGTCACACCGGCGACGACGTAGCCGCCGTCCGCGGTCTGCGCCACCGAGTAGCCGCAGTCATCGGTTGTGCCGCCATCATAGGTTCGGGTCCACATCGTGTCGCCGAATGCGTTGGTCTTAATAAGCCAGACGTCGCCGTGGCCGCCACCGAAGGAATAGGTAATGCTGGTGATGATGTAGCCGCCATCTGTGGTCTGCGCTACCGAGTAGCCCTCGTCCCAGGACCAGCCGCCGTAGGCGCGTTGGAAGGTTATCTGCGCGGTGAGCGGCGCGGCGAGGGAGAGGATGAGGAAGGCTGAGGATAGGAAGCCAAGCGTCAGCGGCTGTTGCATACGATATGTTGCGGCAGGAATCGCAGGATGTCAAATCTGCTGCGGGCATGAACAGGACCGGATTTCCCAATCGTCAGGCGGGAATCGGGGAGCGGGGAGAGGACGAGCCGCTCTCCGATTCCGTACAAGGTCGAACTTACTTCTTCCGCAGGATTTCCATTGCCTTGTCGAACAACGTGTCCGGGGTGGTCCAGACCAGCTTCGTGCCCGTACCCGCGAACCTCTTCTTCGCCCGGTTGACGACCTGCTCAGGACACACCACCAGTACCGGTATCTGGTTGACCTTGCAGGCCCTGAGGAAGTCGCTGGGTTTGGTTTTCATCTCCTTGGGGGCGATGAGTTTGTGCAGGTAGGCGACGACGAGCGAGACGTTGTCCTGGCTCGACAGCAGACCGATGTACTTGCCGTGGTTGTCCCAGCCGTTGCTCAAGGGAATGGTATCGTAGC
>CBDUZK010000301.1:0-2620 GCA_965371675.1 uncultured bacterium
CCCGGGTACACCGAGCCGTAGAACTGCGGGTCGGGCTCGACGTATTCGAACGGCCCGGGGTCGGAAAGCGGCCGGGCCGGTTGTACCGGGTACACGTCGAACTCACCCACGGTCTCGGTCTCAAGCGCGTCAACGGTCACGCCGATCACCTTCATCCCCTGCGGCACGACAAGCTGGGCGACCGCAATCGGTACGCTCGGCGCTCCGGTTTCCCACGCGTTCACACAGCGACCCAGGGAAACCGTCGTCATACCGTCCAGTTCGCCGAGCACGAGTTGCTCCCGGTCAAACACCATCTCCGCGCTCACCGTCGCGGCGGACGCGCAGAGCGCGACCGCACAGACCAGTCCCAGAAGCTTGGTCATCTCTTACTCCTCCCTGACTTTGACAATCCTGCCAATTGTCCGGCCGGAAGCGTCCCCGGTCCGGACGAAATACACACCCGGCGGGATGCCACTCACATCGTTCCCGCCCGGCTGCAATCGCATTACTGTTCTTCCCGTGATATCGGTCAGCACCGCTTGTTCGGCACGCGGGTATCGGAACACCCCTCTCACAATCGTGGGCAGAGCCGACTCCACTCGCTTCTCCCCTCCGTCGTAGTTCTCCGTCACCCCCGACTGTTCCCGTATCCACACCGGCATCGCCGGGTCGCCGAATAACGTGAACTGGAAATGGCTGTAGCGGTACCTGGCGCTGGTATCGGCGAGCGGAGCGACAAGCGCCTGCACGGTCGCGAGGTCGGAAAGCTCGCCGTGCTGCGGGTGGCTGAAGAAGGCCCGCAGGAGCTCCTCCATCTGCATGAACGACATCCCGTGGAGCGGGTCTGACCGACTGAGCAGCCCGGTTCGCGAATTGGCGAAGGCGACGACGCCCCCGCCCTCCGGCGCGAGCAGAAAGTACTCGGTCACGCAATCCACGGAATCGAAGGCGCCGGCGCTGCAGCCGTTGGTCATCATTATCGTCAGGTTGTCCCCGTTCGTCAGTCCGGCCATATCCTCACGGGAAAGAACTTCCCGGTGGTTGTTCCATCCGGCTCCCATGGCGCTCCAGCCCGAGTGGTCGGAATGGACCCAGATGTGCTGGCCCTGGTCCAGGTAGTACAACGTGGAATCCCGGTGATTGCCGCCGTGGCTGTCGTAGACCTTGATGCAGGGTCTCATAGCCTCCGGTACGAGGGTCGCGTCGTAGAACCCCATTGCCTCCTCGGCAAGGCACCACTCGTAGAGGTCCATCCCGTTGAGGAAGACGTTCCGCAGGTACGGGTCGTTCGGGTCGTCGGTGTAGCGCAGGAACTTGCTCACCAGCAGATCCACCGATGCGGTGGACGAGGCCGGGAAGCGCCCGACGTAGACGTCGGGATACAGGTCGACCGAGTCCTCGGGCTCACCGAACACGTTGTCCCCGTCGGCGTCCCAGTCGCCGTCGAGCGCGGCGTAGTACAGGTCACAAGGGATGAGGTCGGTCTGCGAACCCCGGTCACCCCAGGCGTACCGGCACGGCACGACGTCATCGTCGCCGCCCAGCAATACGTACATCGTCAGCCAGTTGCTGTAGGCGTACCGGATGAAGTTCCGAATCCTCTCGGGCCGGTCGCGGCCGGGAAAGCCCGCGTCGATGGCCTCGACCGTAACAACCGTATCCTCGAAGCCCAGCGACGTCTCGACGAAGTCGCACAGCGGTGCGAAGTGAGACGCGTGCGTCTCGGTCGTTATGACGACGTGACTGTAGAACTGACCCGCCGCCAGCCCGGCGATGGCAAGCAGAATCAAGACAGCTCGCACAGCCTACCTCTGGACAACAACCTTCACGACCTGTCCAGTCGCATCCGACTTGACGAAGTAGGTGCCTGCGTGGATCCCTCGCACGTCGTTCTCGCCCGGTCGCAGTACCATCACCTCACGGCCGAGCGCGTCCAGCAGGACTGGCGGCGCGGCCGATGAACCGAACCGGTCGGGTAGGAAAAGCACGGAACCGATGACCGTCGGCCGAAGCCACGCAGTCCCCTGTCGAACCACACCACCCTCGCGCACCCCGACCGAATCTCCCCCGAGCACGACCTCAAACTCCACCGACATCATTATGCTGTTGCCCGCGTCAGTGAAGTTCACTTCGAGTCGCAGGGGAATAGTATCCCCGGCCTGAGCGTGGCTGGATGCACGGACCAGGAATCGGTCCGAGCTGTTGTCGATGTCGCTCCGGCGCTGGACGTCCGGGAACGACTTCACCGAGTCCAACACTGTGACGACCGTATCGAGCGACACCAGCTTCGCGGATATGTGGTAGGCCGAGTCGAGCGGGTGGATGGCTCGGTTCCTTATCGTGAACCAGATGTCAGCGGTCTCTCCCGGGTCGAGCCGGCCCGTCGAGTTCCCCTGCGCCGAGTCGTTGACCGCGACCGCCACCGGGTCGAAATACGTGCCCGCAATCCGGGCCAGGTAGAACAGTGTCGGGACGTTCCAGTCGCATTCCCGCTGGTGGCGCGCCGAGTCGTTCCAGCACGCCCAGAACCACGAGTCGGCCTCGATGACGAAGGAGTAGATGAGGAACTTGCCCGTCGTGTCGGTATATCCCCAGTCTATCTGCGTGCCGTTGGCGAGGTAGAGGACGTGCGATGCCT
>CBDUZK010000302.1:0-2610 GCA_965371675.1 uncultured bacterium
GAGCGAAATCCGGGACTGTACCTTGTCCGGCTGGGACTGTCCCTTGGATTTCGCGGGCATGCGGGGAAATGGGATTGCCACGTCGCTACGCTCCATGCAATGACAGAGGAGAAGTCAGAGTGCAGACTCGGAATTCGTCATTCGGAATTGGGATAACCGCCAAGGTTGTCGGTGCTTGAGCACGCGGCGGTGAGGGGGTAGAATTAGCCATGAACTTCAGAGTGTCTATCTGCCTGTTTGCGTTGGCTGCCGGGCTGGCAGCGACCGGCTGTGGGGGGAACAAGCCGCCGGATATCACGTCGGTGACGGCCGAGCCGGATTCGGTTCCCCGCGGTGGAGTCGCGTACCTGCGGGTGCGGGTGACCGACCCGGAGCGGGCCGAGCTGGATATCCGCTGGACGGTTCGGGCAGGTGAGGTGGTGCCGGACTCCGGTGATTCGGTTGCGTACCTGGCGCCGAGCTTCGATGTGTGGGATACGGCGACGGTAGTGGTGACCGATGACCATGACCTGACGGCCGAGGCCGAGGTCGAGATATACGTGGCCGAGGGTCTCTGCGGCGGCCGGCCGGATGTGCTCGGCCCGAGCATGGCCAGGTTGCTGGCGGCCGATTCCGTGAGGGTGTACTACGTCGAAGAGGGGCTGGACGGGTCCGACATCCGCTGGGTGTACGTTGACGGGTCGGACTACGATACGCTGGTCCGCAGGCCCCACGAGATACTGGGGCTGGTGGACGGCGGGGATGAGTTGTTGTTCCTGGAGCGGGATGACGGTGGGAGCGAACCCCGTCTGCGGATTATGGTCCAGCCGAAGGACGGTGAGACCGGACCGGTGGTGGCGGTGGATTTCGGCGGGCGTGATTCGGTGGTGTACGATTTCGCCGCGTCGTCGGCGTGGTTGTACGTGGCGTGGCTGGAATCGGTGGACAGCCTGTACGAGGCTCACGTCACCGCGTTCTCGCGGACAAGCGCGCAGGTGGTCGACCGCTACTCGGTGTCCGCGCCGGTCGCGGACGCGACGACCATTCCCCGGCTCGCGGTGGCGGACGACGAGGTGTTTTTCCTGGTGACGTCAAACGACCCGGAGCAGGCGGCGGTGATGAAGCTGCCGGCGAGCGGCGAGGCGCAGGTGCTGGTCGGCCCCGATGTTCTCAGCCCGGGTACGCTCGGGGTGGATGACCGGGTTGACGCGGAGGGCGGGTCGGTGTTCTGGTCCGAGCGCGTGCAGGGCCGTATCGGCGTGGTCGGGAGTGACGGTTCAGACCCGCGCTTCCTCGTACCGGCCGGGGGTGCGGCGCAGGATGTGAGCCTGATGCTGGCCGCCCCGGGTTTCCACAACACGGGCGAGCGGCTGGTCTGGGTGGTGCCGGGCGACCTGCGGGGGATGATTGTGCCGACCGGGGACCTGCTGCTGGACATGGACCTGGGATTCGGCACGATTGTCGGCCTGACTCACAACCGGGTCTTCGCGTTCTACGTCCGCGACGACGGCGGTTCGAGCCAGTTGTTCCGACTGCTGATTCCGTAGGCCCGTCCGCAGGGCGTGTGCGGGTTCGGGGAGCGGCGTGAGACTCGCGTCAACCCGCAGTTGTGAAGACCGTATGGACTGAACAGGAACAGGAGGCTGATGTGATTACGCTCGTGCTGCTTGCCGTGTTTGCCGCCGGGCCGATTGTGGGGCCTGAAGGCAATACCGATTACCGGGCAGCGGCGGTTGTGCCGCTGGCGCCGGTTGATTCCCCGCCGGGGTGGAGTGATGATTCCCTGCTCAGCATCAACGACGTCCAGGAGTCGCGGGAGCCGGAAATGGCGATTGACGGTCTCGGTCGGCTGCACGCGGTGTGGAAGGACAACCGGAGGCTGAACGGCCGGGACGAAATCCACTACCGGTGTAAGGATTCGACCGGGTGGAGCGAGCTGTTCTCGGTCGGGAACCTGGATACGGTGCACAATTCGCCCGATGTCTGTGTTGATACCGGCAACAGCGCCCACGTGGTTTTCCTGCGCTGGTACGGGGTACCGTACGCCTACTATGATGTGGGGTATAGACGCCGGGACGGGACTACCGGCAACTGGGACCCGGAAGAGCGGCTGACGGTTGACGATTCGCTCGGGCATTCCACTTATCCCCAGACCGTCTTCGCGGGTGACTCGGTGTTCGTGTTCTGGCAGAACGAGCGGTCCAGTCCGGCGGAAATCTGGTATGTGTACAACAGTGGCACCGGGTGGAGCGACAAGCAGGCGATTGTGACCGGTGATGCGAGGCCGGGCGGGTACTACGACGTGCTGGCGACCGGTGACGACTGGATTCACATCGTGTGGCAGGACTACCGGACCGGCACGACCGATCTCTGGCACCGGTATCACAACGGGGATTCATGGTCAGTGCCTGAACAGGTGACCGACCACGGGTACAACGCGATTCAGCCGAGTATCGCGGTTGACTCCGCGGGTGACGTTCACCTGGCGTACAGCGGCGGCGGGCCTGACGTGCGGATTCACTACCGGATCCGGGACCGGTCCACCGGTGTGTGGGGACCGGCAACCCATTTCTACTCATGGGCCGGGGCTCCGTTTCCCAAGGTCGGGGTGAACCTCGAAACCGGGGAGCG
>CBDUZK010000303.1:0-2558 GCA_965371675.1 uncultured bacterium
GCGAAACCACTGGGACAGTCCCAGCCGGACAAGGTACAGTCCCGGATTTCGCTCCCGACTCCTCACTCCTCATTCCTCACTCTTCATTCCTCTCCCATCAGTATCCATCTGTGTCCATCCGTGGTTGACACTCCCTCTCTCCTCCGTCCTCGTTCCTCTCTCTTCCCTCCTCAGTCGCAGCTTCAAGCACCCGGGTTCTTGCGGGTTAGCTGAACCCAGCCCTGTCGCAGCCATCGAGCGGAACACTGACCGGCTGGTCGGAAACAATGACCCGGTCGCGGTCAAGCGCTCAATCGCGAAGCTGGTGAGGAACTACACGCCGGACCTGTGCGTCGGGCTCAGGCCTTCGTGTCACCTGGCGGTCGAACGTCACGCCTCGGTCGACGCCGACGCCTGCTCGAAAGAATCCCGACCACAACCAGGACAAGCAGCGCCGCGCCTGCGATCGCCGCTCCCCACGCCCCGAGCAGTGACAGCGTAGTCACGACCCCGCCCGCAATCAGGACCCCGCAGAAGATGGCGAGCATCGCCCGCCAGTACGGGATATCCATGATGACCGCGGCCACGCTGCCGGTCCACGCCCCGGTCACCGGCAGCGGAATCGAGACAAACAGCATCAGGCCCCAGAACTCGTACCGCTGAATCAGCCCGCTCTTGCGCCGGGTGCGCGCGAACAACCACTCGAAGAACCGGCGGAAGAACCCGATATGACTCAGCCACCCGACCATCTTCTCAAGCAGCAGCAGGATCAGGAATATCGGGATCATATTGCCCAGGACCGCGAACAATACCACCCGGTACCACGGCAGGCCGAACAGGTTGATTCCCACCGGCACCGCCCCGCGCAGTTCGACTATCGGCAGCGTCGCAATCAGGGCCACGATTGCCTCGGGCGACAACCCGCGCCCGAGCAGCATGCGCGCCAGTTTCTCCCCGGTGCTGACGTGACGCTCGCCGGCCTTGACCGCGACACTGCCCCCGTCCTGTTCGGACCGAGGCGATGTCGAATGCCGGCTTTCGACTCCCGAGTCCGTCATCCGCGATTCGCCGTTCGCAATTGCAGGGACCGACACCAACAGGAACCCGAGCAGCAACATGACGGCAGTCTTCACAGCATTCCCTTTCGCCGGCGCAGCAGCCACTCGAACGCGGCCAGCACCGCTACCAGCAGGTAGACCCACGGCGTGCGCCGGGGCGTGAAGTCGAACCCGCGCCGGTACACCGCAAGCTCCGGCTCGAATCCGACACCGGGGAGGCTGTCGCAACTGAAGTACGCGCCCCCGGCGGCGACCGCGACCGCTTCGAGCAGGCGCGAATCCAGACCGATGACCGACAGCTCGACCGAACGGTCGGCCACCGCGAAGGTCGACCGCACCCGACCGACCACCGAATCGCCGAGCCGCACCACCGCCTCGACCCGGTGTTCGCCCGGCACCGCATTCGGCAGTTCCGCTTCGTAGGTCCCGCCACCCAGGTCCACCATCGGAATCGTGTCCCCGGCACCACCGACCACGAACGCATCCAGGCCGTCCCATCCCGCCCCGTCCGGCGTGCGCGCGGCCAGGGTGAACCCTACCCGCTCTCCCCGGAAGTAGCCGGGACGGTCGGTCGCAAGGACGAACGGCCGACCCGCGCCGCCGGCAAGGTAGCGGACCACGCCGCCCAGGAAGAGTGCGAGCGGCGTCACCCGGTCCCTCCCGGTCCCGAACCCCCAGCGCCAGAGCGACGGAACGCCGACGAACACAGCCCGGCCCCGACCGACCCGGTACGCGCTGACCAGCGGCACGCCGCTGTCACTCGAAGCCAGCCAATGCTCATACCCGCCGGGCTCAACCGGTTCGAACACCAGGGGAAACGGCGGCAACTCTTGCAGGGAGATACCGCTCAGCCACGACAGCACGCGCGCGGCGCCGGACAGCGCCGGCTTGAACTCACCGCTGCGCCGGAGCACGCCTTTGCCACCGGGCAGCAGTTGTTCCAGCCCGGCCCCGACCTTCATGTCCGGCCCGGCCAGGACCAGCACACCGGTGCCCTGCCGCGCCGCACTGTGGACCGCGGCCGACAACCCGGGCTCACTCCTCGCCTCGACAACGCCATCGATGACCACCACGTCAGCCTCGGCAATCCGCTCCCCGGGCACGGCCGGCCCGCCCTGCAGTATCACCTGCCGGTCGAGCTCAACTCGCGGGTCGGCCGCAAGCGCCCGCGTCAGGAACCGGGTCCTGATGCCCGGACGATTGGTGACGTAGAGTACCCGGACCCGGGCCGGCCGGACGTCCACCATGGTCACGCGTTCGTTGTCAACGTACGTATCCTCGCCCGGCAGCGAGTCCACCGACATGCGTACCACCCGTCGGCCCGGCTCCCGGAACACGTGCCTGAAGAGCAACTCCTGCTCGGCCACCTCGTCCCGCAGTACGACCCGCTTGACGGCCCCCGCGACCCGGACCACGACTTCTTCGCTACTGATCCCGGCGTAGCGCAACCGCACCCGCAGCATCGCGGTATCTCCCGCATACACCTCGGCCGGGACCATCAGCCGCGCCGCCTCGACGTTG
>CBDUZK010000304.1:0-2555 GCA_965371675.1 uncultured bacterium
TGCGAACGCGCGCCGGTGGCAGGGTCAGTCAATCCCACCGGCTTCAGCGGTCCGAACGCGAGCGTGTCCGGCCCGCGCCGGGCCAGTTCCTCGACCGGCAGGCAGCCCTCGAACAGGTACGTCCGCTCGAACTCGTGTACCGGGTGCAGCTCGGCCCTGGTCAACTCATCAACCAGGCGGCGATACCGCTCCTCGTCCATCGGGCAGTTCAGGTAGTCCTGTCCCTCACCGTACCGCGAGGCGGCAAACGCAACCGTGGTATCGACCGTGTCGGCCGCCACGACCGGGGCAATCGCGTCGAAGAAGAACAGGCGCTCCGTGCCGAGCAACGCGACCAGGGATTCGGCCAGCACGGCGGACGTCAGCGGCCCGGTCGCGATGACCACGACGCCCGGCCCGACCTGCTCCACCTGGGCCCGCTCGACCGTGACCCCGGCCCGGTCCAGTTCGCCGGCCACTTCGGACGAGAACCGCTCGCGGTCCACCACCAGCGCCTTGCCACCCGGAACGCGGGCCCGCTCCGCGCACCCGAGCAGCACGCAGCCGTGGATGCCCAGCTCCGCCTTCAGCAGGCCGTGAGCGTTCCCCGGCTCAATCGACTTGAGGGAATTGGAGCAGACCAGTTCGGCCACGTCGCCGGTCCGGTGCGCCTCGGTCCGGACCTTGGGACGCATCTCGACCAACCGCACGCGCACTCCACGCCGGGATGCCTGCAGCGCCGCCTCGCACCCGGCGAGGCCGGCGCCGACAATCGTCACCTGGTTCACAACGCCAAGAATACAGCAAGCGGGACGGGTGTGCCACCCGTCCCGCCCGACAATGCTGCAGCTAGAAGAGACCCTTCATCATCATGCGCCCGCCCGACGACTTCAAAGGCGGGTGCGAAACCGTGAAGTCGATTTCGATTTCAAACCTCTCACCCGGCTTCAACACCGGTCTCCACGTATAGGTACCGGCATCCTTGTCATGTTCGAGCCACCTGGGCTCGACCCGGTTCACCTTGACGCGGACGTCCTTGTGCTGGGACACCGGGACCTGCTCGACCACCTCGATCTCGATTGACTTGGGGTGGTAGTTCTGGATGACGATCTTGTAGACAAGCTGGTCGTTCTCGGTCTTGGAGAACAGACCGGACTTGGACCGGAAACTCTTCACCAGTTCACGTGTGACCTTGACTCGCTCGTCGATGCCGAAGCTGACTTCGGTCGTTTCACCCGGGGCGACCGACTGGAGATAGGTGGAGCCGGTGTATTCGTCACCGACGTAGGTATTCGCCGGACCCGCCAACAGGACGAACGGCGTCGTGTTGACGAACTTGCCCTGCAGGAAGGCCTGCGCAGTTGAGCGCGGGAGCGTATAGTACCCGTATTCGGCCGACAGCTCGGACTCCCGCAGCATCAGCTTCTTGGCCGGCTCGCCGCTCTTGAGGCTGACCCGGCCCGGAATCACGTACTGGAGCGAGATGCCGGTCTCCACAGTGGCCACTTCGTCGTAGACGACCTGCTGCGCCTCGGCCTCCGATGCCATGGACGGTGCCCCCATCGCGCCGTCGAAGCCGCCCCTCGACCGCTCGTTGCGGGCGAGCGCGTCGTAGAGGGAAACGTACCAGGGATATGGCGCCGGGGCCACGAGACCCAGCACCGGCCGCGAAGTCGAAAGGACGACCTTGACCCGGCTCCAGTCCTCGCCGGTGCGCTGGGACAGCTTGCAGTAGTAGGAGAACCCGACCTTACCATTGCCCGGCCGGGCGCGGAGCTCGTAGTAGGGCGCCCAGCTCGCACCGTAGCCGATGACATACGCCAGCCGCACGTCGTAGGTGCCGGGCCGCGCCTCGTACTCGAAACGGACTTCCTTGCGATTCTCAATCGCTGCCCGGGCGTCGTTGTATTCTCTGCGCGCGGCGTCGAGCTCCTCGCTCACTTCCGCCCGGTCGCGCTTGAGCTCGATCAGGCCCTCCTTCACTTCGCCCAGCTCATCGGCCATGAACGACAGCGCGCTCTTCCACGACTCGGAGGACACCTTGCCCTGCTGCAACTCCTTGGAAATCAGCTCCGGCGCGCCGAGCTTGATCGACTTGAGGAAGTCCTCCTTGGCCTTGAGAATCTCGGCTTCGTCGTCGAGTCCCTGGAGCTCGTCTTCGAGGTCCTCGACCTTCTGCGCGAGCTTCTTCACGGTCGGGGTCGGCTCGGCCATGTAGCCTTTGATGACCTGAACCTCACCAATCTGCATACCGGGAGCCTTGAGCCGGACGGTGTTGTCATTGAGCCCACCCGGGAGCCCGGTGAAGACCAGTTCGCCCGACCCGGAGACGCTGACCGAGGCGGTCCTGACCACGAGGACCTGGTCCGGGTAGACGACGACCGAATCGACCTTTGAGCTGACCGTCACGGCCAGCACCAGCAGCAATAAGTTCACGGTTCCTCCTCTTCTGTTTCGGAATCCTGTTCATGGCCTGCCGCGCGGATGACACCGCCGCCCAGGACCACGTCTGCTTCGTAGAACACCGCCGCCTGCCCGGGCGCAATCGCCCATTGCGGCTCGTCGAATGTCACTTC
>CBDUZK010000305.1:0-2539 GCA_965371675.1 uncultured bacterium
GCCCATCGGCACGAAGCCGGGGCTGTTGAACAACTGGCCGGCCTTGGTGTATGCCGGGAACGCCACGAGCGAACCGGTCAGTTCGTCATTGTCCGCGTCGCCGTCACCGACCAGCGCGGTCCCGAAGTCGACCGACACCTCACCGACCGAGGCCGGGGTCCACTGGGCCGTGAACGTGTAATCGACCGACCCGCCGCCGGGCAGGCTGCCGGTCCACGTCTCTTCGATCCGGGTCGTGCCGTCGTCGTAGTAGACCGGTATCGACGTCTGGGCGTCCGTGCCGAAGTTCTCGATCGTGACGGTGACGTCGTGGGTCTCGCCCACGACCGCGGTGTACGGGTAGGACCCCGAAGCGGTCACCCCGACGTCGTTCGCCAACTGGATGAGACGGAAACACCAGACCGCGTCCGGCGAGCCCTGCTCAAACAGGAGCAGGAACGTATCCGCCTTCCAGAGCTCACAGCCGCCGTGCGTACCGGCGGGTATTGCCGCGGTATCGCCGAGCACGGTCCAGGTGGCCGCGTCGTACTGGGCAACGAAGCTGTTCCCGGAGGTGGCCTCGGACATGTAGAACCGGCCACCGCTCGCGTCATAGCCGAGCCCGTAGCAGCCGTAGGGCGGCGCCGAAGGCATCACCCGGTGCGAGTTGCTGCCGTCGACCGCGAACTTGACTATCGGCGTGGACGAGAAGTTGCCCGAGTAGAGCGAGTCGCCGTCGAACCCGAGAGCGCGCACCGTGCCCGGGACCTGCGCGCCGGTAACGGTGAAGCTGTCGATGACCGCGAGTGTCGTCGCGTTGTATACGTAGAGCATGTTCGCGTCGGTACCCGCGTACACCCGGTCGGTCACCGGGTCATAGGTCAGGTCGCGGAATCCCCAGAGCGTGCTTACCGCCTGCGGGAACGAGTCGATGAACGTACGGGTCCGGGCATCGAAACGGAGGATGAAGTTGGCATCAGGCGAGCCGGTCAGGCCGGCCGAGGTCACCCATATCAGCGTGTCCTGGACCGCGGTCACGCCCACCGTCGCGACGTGGTCGACGTCCATCTTCCACCGGAACTGCATGTACGGGTTGTAGGACGCGGTGGTCATGAACGTGACGTAGGCGGTGTCGTTGCTCCGGTCCTGGTCGCCGGTGTGGTAGGTGTAAGCCTCGAGGTCGTAGCTGTAGCCGGCGGAGGCGGCGGTCGTGAACGCGGTCGGCATAGTAACGAGTGCGGTGTCGCCCTGGCTCAAGGGGCCGGTGACGGTCGCGGTCGCGTTGTAGATTGTCGAGCCGGCCGAGTCGATGGTGACCCGGACCGGGATGTCCGACTGGGCAGCGGTGCCGTAGTTGACGACTTTCGCCTGCGGGTAGAAGGTGGTGTCGATTGGAACCGAGGTCCCGGCCGGCATCCGGACCGCCGTGCAGGCAACGTCGTTGGGCACCATAGCGGTGTACGTGATGCGGATGTTGGCCCGGTTGGTGGTGTACCGGGTCATGACCGGGGGGTTGGTGAAGTCCGAGTAGCCGTATTTCGCGCGGTAGTCGGGTGCAGTCGAGCTGTATCGGTAGTATCTTGAATTCTCGTAGGTGCTGTCCTGATGTCGGTAGGAACAGAGCAGGTTCTGGCCCGCGGCGTGGGTGAACAGGGTTTGCAGGTGCAGGTTCGTCCATCCGACGGGGCTGGACCGGGTCAGGTTGCCGGACCAGACCGTGGTGCCCGGTGTCTCCCAGCCGATGCCCGCGAACTGGCTGTAGGTGACATCGTTGAACCAATGCTCGGAGTTGTTCAGGCGGTCCATCTCGGACCTGTTGGAGTAGAATGCGATATCGGTGATGTTGCCGCCCGCGTTCAGGCCACCAAGCTCGGTCGACACGTACAGGTGCTGGCACCGGTAGTAGTTGTAGTTGATAAACCACATGCAACGGATACTGCCCGTGCCGGTACCGACTATGACTTCATCGTCGGTTTCACCCTTGGGCGGCTCTTCCGGCGAGTCCATATCCACGACAATCTGTATCTCGGGCAGGTCGACCCAGTTGCCCGACCGGTCCTGCCGGTGGAGCGGGCCCGCGATAATCGTGGAATAGGTTCCGTTGAGGTTATCGAATGTCTTGGAGTTTTCGGAGCGGTAGCGGACCAGCTCCTGCGCCGGAGTCCACTCCCCGAACAACCCGCCCTGTTGCCACAGGCTGGAAATCTCACGGGTATCGGTCTGTACCGCAGACGCGATGTCGGCGTCGTGGCGCACGTCCTTCACCAGGTCGGCCCACAGGGAGCCGACGGCGAGGAACACGATTGTCACGGTTAGAACCACGAGTTTGTGTTTCTGGCTCTGCATCTGGCCTCCTTGTGGGCGTTCTAGTGCGCCCGAAACCGGCGACTGTCGCTCCTTTGCGGGTCGTTTCGACTGCAACGGATAACGGACCGGACTGATGATATCGGATACAGACTTGGCTTGTCAAGTCGCATCTGATTCTTGGTTTGCTTCACGCGTGTGTTTTGCGTCGGGTCAGGATGTTCCAGTGTCCTGCGGGAGGGTAGTGACCTGGCGG
>CBDUZK010000306.1:0-2493 GCA_965371675.1 uncultured bacterium
GCCTTTGCCTTCGAAGCCGAACGCGCGGGCCTGGAGCACGTTCTGGCGGAGCGCGTCCATGTCACCGATATTGGCGAACACGGTGTCGATTGGCTGGACGTGTGCGGCCCGGGCCGCGTTGACAATCTGGGATCGGGCCCAGAGGCTTTCGAGCGCTTCCGGGGTCTTGCGCGAGCACAGCTCCGCGGTGTAATCTTCGAGCCCGTAGGTGAGCGCCACAATCAGCGGTGAGGCCTGCGCAATCTCAAGGGCCCGGTACATGCCGAGCGGGGATTCGATAATCGGCATCAGGTACACGTCGTTGTCGAGCCCGGCCTGCTGCTTCGATTCCTCGATTCTGTCCGCCACCTGTTTGACCATGTCAACGCTCTCGCATTTCGGAATCAGGAGCAGGTGAACACCGGCTTCGACCAGGAACGGGATTTCACCCAGGCCGAGCGGCAACTGGTTGATGCGCACCATTTTCTCGCAGTCGCCGAAGTCGAGTACGCGCAGGGCGTTGCGCACGAGCACGAGCGCGGCGTCTTTCTCCGCCGGCGGGACCGAGTCTTCGAGGTCGAGGATGACCCCGTCGGGCCGGTGGAGGTGGGCGTTGAGCATGTATTTGGGCTGGTTGCCCGGCAGGTAGAGCCGGGACCGGCGCCAGCGTTCGCGGGAGGACGGGCGCATCGCCGGGAGGCTCAGGTCGGGCAGGAACGCGGGCACGTCACGATCGGGGAGAGCGCGCCGGACCGCGGTTTCGATGCGGGCCGCGAGCACGAATTCGAGCGCGCCTTGGTCCTCGATTTCGACCTGCGCGTGCTCGACGCCGAGGGCTTTGAGTTCGCGGGCGACGAGTGCGCGGATCGAGTCGCCGTACAGGAAATCGACCTTGCTGGCCAGGTCCAGCCGGATGGGGCCGGTGTCGGCGATTGTCACCGACACCCAACAGTCGGACCGGACGCCCTTGCCCCGGAGTCCGGCCGTGCCGATTGCACTCATGGTTGCTCCTTCCTGCTTTCCAGTTTCCTGCGGGTGTACGCAAGCAGCCCGCCCGCGTCCCGGATTTCCAGTATTTCGGGCGGGAGCGGCGGGAAGGTGAAGTCAGTGTCGTTTACCCGGATGCGCCCGGCCGCGATGTCGAGTTCGACCGGGTCGCCGGGCCGGTACGCGCGGACCGCGTCCGGGCATTCAATCAGCAGCAGGCCCTGGTTGATTGCCGCCCGGTAGAAGATGCGGGCGAAGCCTTTGGCTACCACGGCCGCGATGCCGACCGACTTGAACCCGACGACCGGTTGCTCGCGGGACGAGCCGCACCCGAAGTTGGAGCCGGCGAATATGACGTCCCCGGGTTTGACTTGGGACGCGAACCCGGCGTCGAGGTCTTCGAGCAGGTGGGGCTTGATTTCCTCGGGCAAGGCACAGGTGTAGGTGTACTTGCCCGGGAAGAGCATGTCGGTGTTCACGTCGTCGCCATAGGCCCAGATTCTCATGTCAACCCCCGTGGGTCGGTAACCTTGCCGAAGATCGCGGACGCGGCCACGGTGGCCGGGGAAGCGAGGTAGATTTCGGCTTCGGTGCAGCCCATACGGCCTTTGAAGTTGCGGTTGGCGGTGGACAGGCATTTCTCGCCGGGCGCGAGCACGCCCTGGTGCGCGCCGAGGCACGGACCGCACCCGGGCGGGAGCAGGGTCGCGCCGGCTGCGACCAGAGTCGAGATGACGCCCCGTTCTATCGCCTGCTTCAGCACTTCGCGGGACGCGGGAGCGACCAGCAGGCGCGTGCCGGGAGCGACCTGCCGGCCTTGCAGGATGCCGGCCGCAAGTTCGAGGTCGCTGAACCGGCCGTTGGTACAGGTGCCGAGCAGGCACTGCTGGACCTCCATGCCGACCAGTTCGGAAACCGGCCTGTAATGATCCACCTTGTGCGGTGCCGCGATGGCCGGGACGACGTCGGTGAGGTCGAAGTCGAACACGGCATCGCATGCGGCCTCGGCGTCGGCCTGCACCGGTTCGTACGAGTTGCGCGGAACCTTGATTGATTCGAGCCAGGCCCGGGTTACGTCATCGAACGGGAAGACCGCGTTCTTCGCGCCCATCTCCACACCCATATTGGCGATGGTGAACCGGTCGTCGAACGTGAGCCGGTCGATGTCGCCGTGGAACTCGACTGACTTGTAGGTGGCGCCGTCCGCGCCGAGCCGGCCGATGATGGAGAGGATGAGGTCTTTGGCCGTGACCATGGGTTCGAGGGAACCGCGCAGGGTGATGCGGATTGTCTCCGGGACCTTGAACCAGGTCTCGCCGGTCAGCAGCAGGGCCGCGGCTTCGGTCCGATCGATGCCGGTCGCGAAGGCGTTGACCGCGCCGTAGGAGCAGGTGTGGGAATCCGAACCGACCGCCAGCATCCCGGGCCGGACCAGTCCCTGTTCAAGCATGACCTGGTGGCAGATGCCAATGCCGACGTCGAAGAAGTTCGGCAACCGGTGGCGTTCGACGACCGCGCGGATGCACT
>CBDUZK010000307.1:0-2493 GCA_965371675.1 uncultured bacterium
ACCTTCGGCGGGCAACCGTGGGCGCGAATCACCAGCGCCCCGCCCCGCGCCTGCTGCGGGGTACGCACCGCCCGGATTCCGTCGTTCTCCAGTTCATCGAGCACCAGCGGATTGTGCACGAGTTCGCCGAGCGTATGGATCCGACCGTACCGCTTCTGGCCCGCCCTGGCCTGGCGGATTGCCCGCTCCACCCCGAAGCAGAACCCGGTCGGCCGCGCAATCGTTACCTTCACGTCGCGCCCAGGGCTCGCACCCGCTCCTCAATCGTTCGTGTCATCCGGACGTAGCCGCACCGGTCCGGCCGGTAGTCACCCGGAAGAACCGGCTCCCCGAACACGACCGTCACCCGGGCGGGCTTCTGGGGCCGCCTCCGGAACCCGCGCCGGACGAAATCCCGGTCGACCCGGTACGACACCCACGATTTGTCCAGGCCCAGGATCCGGGTCGGGATAACCGGCACCCGGTTCGTCAACGCCAGCATGCCGACCCCGGGCTTGAACCGGGCAATCTCGCCGGTCCGACTGCGAGTGCCTTCCGGGAACAGCACGAGTGTCTGTCGGTGCTGCAGCAGCCGGGAACAGGTTCGGATCGCGCCCGCGTCGGCGCCACCTCGCCGTATCGGCCACGCATTGAAGCTACGAATCAACCACGCGAACACGCGGGATGCCGTGAACAGTTCCTCCTTGGCCAGGAAATGAAGCTCGCGGCCTGCGGCCATGCCGATGACCACCGGGTCGGCATTGGTCACGTGGTTGGTCGCCAGGATTTGCGCTCCGCGCACCAGCCGCTCGCGGCCCACAACCCGCAGGCCAAGCAGCAACCGGCCCAACGGGGCAAGCGTCGAGAGAGCCAATCGCCAGCGAAGCTTCACGAGGGTGCGCCGAACCGGCGTTCGACCAGGTCGCAGACAATCGCCACCTGCTCTTCAATCGTCAGCAGGCCGGTATCCACCAGCACCGCGTCGTCTACCCGCCGCAGCGGTCCGACCGCGCGACCGGAATCAATCCGGTCCCGCTTCAGCAGGTTGGTACGGACCGCCCGGCGACCGGTCGGCATCCCGGCCCCCGCCAGTTCCTGTTCACGACGCGCGGCCCGCGTCCTGACGTCGCAGTCCAGGTACACCTTCAAGTCGGCCTGCGGGAACACCACGCTGCCGATATCTCGGCCCTCACACACGACCCGCCGGCCCCGGGCAAACCGCCGCTGCTCCTGCACGAGCTTGTGTCGCACCACGGGCACGGCCGACACCTCGGACACGAACGCGCTGACCCGGGGCGTCCGGATTGCCCGGCTCACGTCCTTCCCACCAAGGAAGACACGCAGCCTTCCGGCTCGCCATTCGAGGTTGATTCGCGTGCGCCCCAGCAGCAATGCCAGGTCCCGGGCCCGGTCAATCCGCGTGCCCGTATCCAGCACCTTCAGGGTCACGGCCCGGTACATCGCGCCGGTATCAAGGTAGTCGAAGCCCAGCCGGCGCGCACAGGCCCGGGCCGTAGTACTCTTGCCGGACCCGGCCGGCCCGTCGATGGCAAGGATGAAGCCAGGTTTCATCAGACACACCCGCGCCGCACCCGGGCTCCGGGTCGGTCCGGCATACTCATGTGTTTCTGAAGTCAGTCTCGGACTGCAATCTACTCGGTCGATTCCCGGATTGCGTACTGCTTCACAAGCTGCAACTGCATCTTCCGCAGTCGCGACGCGATTGTCCGGGCAACCGCCCTCATGACACACAGACCCAGCTCCGGGTCGGCGGCGAACTCCCGGTCGAGGTCCGCCACCTTGAACTCAAGCAGCACGCTGTCGGTCCGCGCCTCACCGCCGGCAGTGTACTGCGCGTTCCCGACCATGCCCGACCATGCGAACATCTGCCCCTGGCCGATTGTAGTAACGATATAACTGTTCCGGGACACGCCGAAATCGAGCCCGAGCACCACGACGACGCGCCCGCTGATCAACATGTAGAACTTATCCGCCGGCTCGCCCTGGACGTCGACCATCTCCCCGGCCTTGACCTTCCTGATATTGGCCACTCGAACCACTCGGTCCAGGTGGGCGTCTTCGAGACGGCCGAACGCAGGCGTATTCTTCAGGAACTCTTTGATGTCTATATCCACTCTTTTTCCTCCATAGGTCATTGCTTCACCCCGGCAGTCGGCGGCAGCGCGGCCGAACCGGAATCAGAAAAGGTCGTGAAACGACAGGTCGACGACGCGGTTGAACCGGCTCGCGTCGCGGTTGCCGAACATGTCACGCACCGCCACGCCGAACCTTATCTGCTCATTGAACGTCCAGGCCAGCCCGGCGTTCAGGTATCCCACCCCGTGCACGTCAGCCCGGTCGTCGTTCGCCCCCAGGTCATACTCGACCATCAACTCAAAGCCGCCCGGCAGCAACTGGTTGACTACCGCGAACCCGTTCACCTTCCCCCAGTAGTTCACCCCGCCCTGCACATAGGTCCGGGTCGGCTCAATCGTCTTACCCAGGGACAGGAAC
>CBDUZK010000308.1:0-2482 GCA_965371675.1 uncultured bacterium
TTGACTTCGAGCCAGTGATTCTCCGTGCGGGTGTCGTTCCGGAACAGCCGGAGTCCGCTTCCCGAGCCGACAACGAGGTCGAGGTCGCCGTCGTTATCGAAGTCGGCGAACGCACAACCCCAGCCGTTGAACGCGCGGGTTCCACTGAGCCAGGTGATGTCGTTGAATGCCGGCGGCTTGCCGGGTTGTTCCGCGCGGTTCTCGTAGAGGAATGACCGGCGGCTTGCGTAGATCGACGTGATGTACAGGTCGAGGTCCCCGTCGTTGTCGATATCGCCCCAGGCCGGGTTGGAATGCGTCTCCTCGAACCGGATGCCCGCAGCCCGGCGCCGGTCGCGGAACCGGGGCCGCGCGTCCGGGCCGAGGTTCTCGTACAACCGGGAGCGGTTCGAGAACTGGATGTAGCGCGGGTGCGCGAGGTCGGCGGTGAACAGGTCGAGGTCGCCGTCGTTGTCGTAGTCGCCCCAGGCCGCGCCGATCGTGTGACCGAACCAGCCGTCCACTTCGTCGCCGGCGATGCCGAGCTCCGGGGCGAGGTTGTCGAACGTTGAGTCACCGCGGTTGCGCCAGAGGAGGTTCTCCTGCAGCCGGTAGTTGGCCACGAAGCAGTCCGGGAATCCGTCGTCGTCAAAGTCGGCCCAGGCGACGCCGCGCCCGGCCCGGTCTTCATTCCAGGGCGGCGTGATGCCCGCGGTCTCGGTCACGTCGTGGAACCGGCCGGCGCGGTTGTGATACAGCCGGTCCGGGTGGTAGCTGTGCTCGGCCCGGTTCTCGTAGTTGGCTGCATACAGGTCCACCCAGCCGTCGTTGTCGAAGTCGGCCCAGGCGCAGCCTTCGGTCGGGCCGGGTTCGCTCGGCCACCCGGCCTGCTCGGTGACGTCCTCGAACCCATCCCCGGTGTTACGCCAGAGCCGGTCGGCCGTGTCACGGCCGGGCATGTAGAAATCGAGCCGGCCGTCGTTGTCGAAGTCGGCCCAGATACCGCCCCGGCCCTTTGCGGCCGCGAGGCCGACACGGTCGGTTACTTCGGTGAACCCGGCCCCGGAGTCGTTGCGGAACAGCCGCGAGCCGGAGACGAGCAGGTCTTCGTCCCCGTCGTCATCGTAGTCACCCCACGCGACCCGGGACCCGCGTATGTCGGCAAGACCGAAACCAACGGTTACGTCGGTGAAGCGCGCGCCGCCGTACTCGAGCAGGTCGCGGGCGCGGTCGATAGTCCGGTGGTCGTGGGTGTTCCAGGCCCGGTTCAAGCCGGAGTCGGCGCGCGCGGTCCAGCGGTTACGGACGTCACCCGCCACCAAGGCCTGTACCCAGGCGTGGGTCGCAGCGGCGGTGTCTCCCCGGCGTTCTTCGGTCTCGCCGAGCAGCGTGTAGCATGGGCCGAGCGTGGCTTCGAGGTCCGCATCGAAGGCCGGGCCGCTGACGGCGTCAAGGAGCCAGGTTCGGGCCTCGGTGAGGCTGTCCAGTGCCAGCAGTGCCTCGGCGAGCGCGAGCCGGGCAGACATGCGCAGGACCGGCTGTTCCAGTGCCCACTGTTCGGGAGGTTCGTTCCCCGGCCGGGCGAATCCTGGTTCGAGTTCGACCGCACGGCGTGCGTGCTCGGCCGCGATTTCCGGGTGCAGGCCGGCGCGGTTCAGGATTGTGGCGGCGTAGCGGCGGCGGAACGGATCGTCGGGGTCGTCGTCGGTCGCGACGCGGACTTCGGCCAGGAGTGCGGCCGTGTCATTGAGTTCGAACAGGGAACTGAGCAGGTATGCGTACGCGGTTGTGCGCCACCCGGTGGCGGGGAAGCGGTCGAGGAACCGGCGCAGGAGTTTCACCTTGAGACTGTCGTCGCGCCAGATCGGGTAGAGCGAATCGTAGAACTCCGCGCCGATGATGTCGAAACTGCGGGGAGCGTGCGGGAAGGTGCGGGTGAGGAGCCGGCCGACCGCTGGCGCGAGCGTGGTGTCGGAACGGGACAGTCCGTCGAACGCCAGGGTCAGCGATGCGGCGGTGGTTTCCGCGAGCAGCGCGAGCGCCTCGCCCCGGATTATGGCACGGGTGTGGTCGAGCCGGGTCGAGTCGTCCTTGTCCCGAAGGTAGAGTGAGTTCCATCGTCCGTCCATGGCCGAGTCGTTGCCCGGAGCGAGTTCGAGCGCAGTGTCCCACCAGTGCAGGCTTGAGTCGTAGCGGTGCCAGTGCTCGTATACGCGGGCGAGATCGCGGGCAGCACCGGCCGCACCGGGTTGGCGGTCGAGTCGCGCACGGCAGGCGCTGGCCGCGGCCTGGAAGTCGCGTCGGGCCAGGAGGGACTGCAGGTCCGGTTGTGCGGGTTGCGCGCAGGCGCCGAGCAGGAGCAGGACGGTGAGACCGGGGAGGAGCGGAAGCAGGCTGGTTCGGCGGCGAGCGATACGAGTCCGTTGCTGACGTGATTGCATGATTGAGAAACTAGGCCGGGGACAGGGGAAGTCAAGCAGCGGCGCAGCGAATCGGGCCGCCC
>CBDUZK010000309.1:0-2473 GCA_965371675.1 uncultured bacterium
GCGCCTGACCGACCACCGCGAGGACGGCTCGGTGTACAATACCGCGCCGGCCCTGTCGCCGAGCGGCACCAAGATTGCGTTCATCTCGGACCGGCTTGAATACGTGGACCTGTACGTCATGTCCGCGCTCGACGGGCGGATACTGAAGCGGCTGGTGCGCAGCGGCCGGTCGGGCGGGTTCGAGGGGATGCACCTGCTGCGGCCCGGGGTGGCGTGGTCCCCGGACGAGCGCACGATTGCGCTGGCCACGACCAGCGCGGGCCGCGACAACATCACGCTGGTCAGTTACCCGGCGGGCCGGGTGCGGCGGCGGATTGCGCTCGGCATCGACGCGGTGTCCAGCCCGGTGTTCTCACCGCAGGGCGACCGGCTCTGCTTCGTGGGTGTACGCAACGGGTTCAGCGATATCTACCTGGTGGACGTCGCCGGCGGCGAGCCGGTGCGTCTCACTTATGACATGTACGAGGACCGGGACCCGGCGTACTCGCCCGGGGGAGACTCGGTCGCGTTCGTTTCCGACCGGCCGGACCCGGGCGACGAATGGGTGCCGGGCGCGTATGCAATCTGGCTGCGCGACGCGGAAGGCAGGCTCGAACGCCTCACCGAACGCGCGCCCGGAATCGGGTCCCCGGTGTTCTCGCACTCGGGTGAGTACCTGGTCTACACCGCGGCCGACTCGGCCCGGAACGTGTACGTCTACTCGCTGTCCGAGCGCCGGGTCACAGGCCGCTCGCAGTTGCTCGGCGAGGTGTCGCACCTGTCGCTCTCGGACGACGACCGGAAGCTGGCCTTCGCGTACTACGAACACGTCGGGTGGGACATCGCGGTCGTGCTCGACCCGCTCGACAAGCTGGTCGCGGATTCGACCGACGTAGCCTACGCCGCCGGGGACACGGTCACGTTCCGACGTCGCGGCATCGACTTCGACAAGGTGAAGCCGGTCGGGTTCAACCTGTCACCGGACTATGCCACCGGGGCCGCGTCCTACAGCAGTTACGGCGGGCTGTCGGGCGTGCTCAACGTGGCGCTGAGCGACATGCTCGGTGACCACCGGTTCGAGATCTACACCGACATCTACGGCGACGTGCTCAACTCCGACCTGACGGTTCAGTACTGGTTGCTGCCGTTCCGGCTCGACTGGGGATTCACCTTCTTCCAGTTCCGCGAGACGCCCTACTACTCCCACACCTTTGTCGAGGAGCGGATGAACCGTGGCGGGCGGGTGATGTCCGCGTACCCGTTCGACAAGTTCACGCGGGTCGAACTCGGGGTCACCGGGTACGCGAGCGAAGTCAGCTTCTGGAACTGGTACGAGCCGCACCAGACCTTCTACCGCGACTCGACCCGCTGGGAGCGCATCTTCTACGGCGAGGCGGCGTTCGTCTTCGACAACACATACTGGACCTGGCAGGGTCCGGCGCGCGGGACCCGGGTCCGCGTCGGGGTCGATGCGTCCTTCCTCTCAAGCCGGGAGACATACAACGCGTTCGCGGACTTCCGCAACTACCAGCGCATCGGGCGCAGGGCGGTGTTCGCGTCACGGGTGTTCGGCCTCGGCGGGCTCGGGCGCAATGCGGACCGGTACTACATCGGCGGGGAGGCGGTGCGCGGCTACAATTACTGGGAGTTCTACGACGACGCCGGGCCGGTCGTCGGGATTGCCAACTTCGAGCTGCGGATGCCGTTTATCGACCGGCTTACCATCGCGGCCCCGCTGCCGATGGAACTCGGCGGAATCCGGGGCGTCGCATTCCTCGACGCGGGCTGGGTGATGCAGGACACCATGTGCTTCTGGAACCCGGACAGCAACCGGCTGCACGACCTGAAAGTCGGGGTCGGGGCCGGAATCCGCATCCAGTTGTCCTACTTCAGCATCATGCTCGACTGGGCCTACCCGCTGTCGGTCACCGAGGACAGGGGCTGGAAGTTCCACTTCGGACTTGGCACCGAATACTAGGTCGGTCCTCCTTCGTTTCCTGCTGCCGGTCGTACTCACCGGTGTCGCCTGCTTCCATGCGGTGAATCCCGGGCCACCGGTCGGGCCGGACGAAGCGCCGGTCGAAGCATGGCGCAGGCTCGAAAGCCTCGGCTCCTTCCGGTTCCACATCCGGTACGGCACCACCGGGCCGCTGGCCCTGGGCGCGGACATGCAGGGCGTGTGGGAAGCCCCGGACCGTGAGGCGTGGGACGGCACGTGG
Organism: uncultured bacterium; assembly: GCA_965371675.1. Lineage (GTDB taxonomy): Bacteria > Hydrothermota > Tepidihabitantia > Tepidihabitantales > Tepidihabitantaceae > DSBX01. Next base: position 2,199 of record CBDUZK010000309.1, read on the forward strand.
TGGCGCGGCTCGGACCGGGTTCGCACCGCGCTGGTCGGGGCCGGTGACGTCCAGTACGAACGCGGCCCTGGTGGCTGGACCCGGAGCCCGCGCGGGGTCGAAACCCGCGTGCTCGAACAGGCCCGACAGGTGTTGCGGGTCAAGCGGCTCGACTACAAAGGCGAGACCGGCGGCATCTACCGCTACGAGTTTCAGCCGTGGCTGTTGCTCCTAGACCCGGCGCGGCAGAAGACGTTCGCCGGTGTGCTCCGCATCGACCGCCGGACCGGGCTCCC
>CBDUZK010000310.1:0-2471 GCA_965371675.1 uncultured bacterium
CAATCCTGAATCTGAAATCCCCGCCCGCCCTTGACACTCCTGAGACTCTAAAATATGGGAAGTGTCCCGGGTTCTCCTAGATCCGCACCTGCCCGCCGAAGGGCATCCGCTGCGATTCTCTGCCCTCTTGACAAATCAAACTGGAGGTCTTACAGTTGACTTGATGTCCTGACCTGCGCTGGGTCGGGATAGGCCCGGCCCGGCAGCAGGCAAAAGGAGCAGGAAATGCTGGCTACAGCCCTCTCAATTGTGCTCTGCATGAGCACGCCAATCAAGACCGCAGCCCCGGCGGCGCGTCCGGACTCGGTCGCGCTGGAGCCCGCCGGTTCCTACCCGTTCCGGGCAGGCAGGGCACTGGTGGTCGACTCGGCCCGAAGCCTCGCCTTCGTCGGCTCCGGTGCCGGGGTGTTCATCGTCGACGTCTCCGACCCGCAGAACCCTGAAGTCCTGTCCGACCGCATCCGGTGCCAGGACATGGTCAGTGGCCTCTGGCTCGACGGCGACCGGCTGTTCACCAACGTGCTCCCCATCGGCGGGGGGTACAAGCCCGGCCGCGTCGTCGAGATATGGGATGTCCTGGAGCCGCGCAGCCCGGTCATGCTCGGCTCCGTCGAACACCGCTCGAACGGACCCGGCGTCTGGGCGCGGGATACCGTGCTGCTGGCAGCCGGCTTCCACTACCTCTACTCCTACAACATCGCCGACCCCAGCCGGCCGGTGCCGCTCGACACCGCGCGCGCTCGGATCGGAGTCGACCAGTTCCAGGACAGGGACACGCTGGTCTTCTGCGCCGAGAACGCGGGGGGCATAGATGTCTTCAGCATCGCCGACCCCTCGAACCTGAGACTGGTCGCCCAGTGGCCGGATGGGTTCGCGAGCCACTTCCCCGGGGTCCAGCTTGCCGGAGACACGCTCTACATGACCTGCGGCTACGGCCCGCTCGGCATCAAATCCGGGCTCTGGGTGTTCGACATCACCGACCCGCTGAACGGGCAGTTGCTCGGGGCCTTCGACACCATCCGGACCTATGCGCACCGCTGTGCAATCCGAGACACGTTCGCACTCGTCGGCTACCGCGACGGCGGCCCGCTCAAGGTCGTGTCGGTGGCCGACCCGGCAAACATGTACCTCGTCGATTCCCTGCGGCCCGGAATCTCGTCAATGGACGTGGCCTGGTTTGGCTCGCGGGCCTACGTGGCATACAGCGATCGGTTCATCGTCTATGACATGACCGACCCGGGCAACCCGGCGGAACTCGGCTCCGTGCCAATCAGCCTCGTCGGGAACGGCATGGCCCGAACCGGCGACCTCCTGCTCAGCGCCGGGAGCCAGTTCTCGGTCCTGCATCGGACCGGGTACGATGACCTTGAATTGCTCGGGGTCGTTGACCTCGAAGGCGGTGCCCTCGAGGTCGCGGCCCGGGACAGCCTTGCCCTGGTCGCCGGCTGGAAGCACGAAGAAGGCTACAGGCTCTGGGCGGTCGACTTTCAGGACCCGGCCAACCCGGTCGTGCTCGGAACCGACAGCCTGCCGAGCGCCGAGGTCGGGATTTGGGTCATGGACTCGGTCGGCTGCGTGGCAACCGAGACCGGCCTGTACCTGCGGGACCTGCTCCGGCCCGGGCTGCCGGTCATCGGTTCTCTGGCCGTCGCCATGCAGCCCGGACGGATGGCGGTCAGGGATACGCTCTGCTTCGTGTCCGGGGACCGACTCCGGGTGTTCGACATCGGGGACCCGGACAGCATCAGGCTCGTTGCCGACACCGCGGTCGAGGCGGTGGACCTCGCGCTCCGCGACACTCTGCTCGTGACGCTGGGCCAGTACGACGCGCACCTGTTCAGCGTTTCCGACCCGGCCCACCCGTGCTCGCTCTCAACGCTCGGTGTCTTCAGCGCCCGGTCGGTCGTCCTGGTCGACACGCTGGTCGTCGTCGGGTGTCGAGGCCACGTCGACGTCTGGTCGGTCGCCGACCCGTCCCAACCCCGACGCCTGACGCGTAGCTACATCGAAGATAACGCGTACGACATCGAACTCCACGAGGACATGGTCTTCACCAGCGAGGTCCGGTGCTACCGCCTTAACATCATCCCCCAGGGCGTCAGCGAAGAACCTACGCCCGCACCGCGCTCAATGGACCGGCTCTGCCCCGGCATGGTCCGGCATGAACTCCCGCTGTCCGGCGGCTCAACCGCGAAGCTGCTCGACATCGCCGGACGCTACGTCATGGACCTCAAGCCCGGCGCGAACGACGTACGGCACCTGTCGCCGGGAGTGTACTACGTCCGGCCCACCGACGGCTCGGACCGGCCGGTAAGGGTCGTGTTGGCGAAGTAGGGAAAACCTGGCAAGACCAGGTCTGCGCGCGAGACGCGCTCCGCTAGGAAGAATCCGAAGAACCCGGGAAGAACCCGGGACACTTCCCGTATTTTAGAGTCTCAGGAGTGTCAAGGGCGGGCGGGGATTTCAGATTC
>CBDUZK010000311.1:0-2464 GCA_965371675.1 uncultured bacterium
GTAATGATATGGTTGCGATAATGGATGTCAACTCCAGGGCCGCGTTGACACGGGAGAGACGGGCTTCTAGAATCGATTGATGTTGTCGGCACTGCTGGTGCTCGCGCTGGTGAGCGCGGGGCCGAAACTGGTCTGCGTGGTCCGCTGGGACGGGCCGGAGCACCTTGACGATGAGTGTACGGGCATGGTGGTCGGGGCGGACGGCGGTGCATACCTGGCCGGGTTCAGTCTCGGGTGGGAGACCGATTTCCAGTTCACGATTGTCAAGGTCGGTGTCGCCGATACGGTGGCGTGGGCCCACCGGTACGGTGCGCCGCTGGGCTCCGAAGACCGGGCCTGGGCGATAGCGCTGGATTCGTCCGGCGCGGTGATTGCGACCGGGGGGTCGATTGCGGACCAGTGGTCAAGCTGGGATTTCCTGACCGTGAAGTATACGGGGTCTGGTGACACGGTCTGGATGCGCCGGTTGGGGGGGGCGGGGACACGATCCCAATGCCGAGGACGGGATTGGGTCATGTCCCCGTCCAGTACCGAGGACGGGATTGGGTCATGTCCCCGTCGGGCCCGGGAGGAGAAGCCGACCGGGATTGCGGTCGGGCCGGGCGACCGTCTGTACGTTACAGGCCGGAGCCGCAATCGGAGTGGTTCGGCCGGGATTCGCAGTTGGGACGTGCTGACGGTCTGCTATACGCCCGGGGGAGATACGGCCTGGACCCGGGGTTTCGACGGCGGGAGCCGCGGCGACGACCGGGGTGATGGCGTGGTGGTCGACCGGGACGGTAACTGCTACGTGGCGGGTCGGACCACGGCCGGCATCGCGGGGACCGACGTCCTGCTGTTGTGCTATGACGCGCTGGGCCGGTTGCGCTGGCGACGTACCGTGGCCGGCCGTCCGCGCGGCAGCGACTTTGCGTCCGGCGTACTGGTCGACCGGGCCGGCCGGCCGCTGGTGTTCGGCGCGCTGCACCGTCGAGTCACGGGATTCGACTACCTGGTCGCCTGCTTCCAGCCTGACGGCCGACCGGCCTGGAAGCACGTGCTCGACGGCGCGGGGAGCGTTGACATCGCCCTGGCTGCGTGCCTGGATGCGCGCGGCAACCTGGTTGTGACCGGTCAGTCGACCGGCCGGGGTGGCGTACACGCCGGTACGTCGTTTGACGTCCTGACGGTCAGGTACTCGGACCAGGGCGAGACGCTCTGGACCCGGAGGTTTGACGGGCCGCAGAACGATGCAGACCGGGGCTGGTGCATCGCGGCCGGTCCGGACGGGAAAGTGGTGGTTGGTGCGACTTCGGTCGGTGACAGCGGGTACCCGGACCTGGTGCTGGTGTGCTACTCGGACACGGGTGCGGAGCTGTGGCGCTACCGGTACGCGGGAGAAGGGGAAACCCGGCCGGTGGCCCTGAACTGGACCGGTTCGCGGTTGCTGGTGGCGGGGTACACCCGGACCCGGGAGACCGGGTGTGACTACCTGCTGCTTTGGTTCGAACCCGGTGACTGACCGGGACGTCCCATGACCGTGTCGGGCTTGAGGTAGACCCGCACCGAGCAGAGCGCCGCCGATCCGAACACCCCGACTCCACCGGTGACGGTCGACGGGATACCGGGTTGCTGCATCCCATGGCCCGGCCCGAAGCCGGCCCCGGCGCTTATCCAGTCGTAGTAGTTGGTGTCCAGGGCCGCAAGGCGGAGCGTGTATTCGCCTTCGGGCTCCTGGAACAGGAAGAACAGCGGCAGGTATCCGGCGAACGAATCGTTTGCAATCAGGACGTTGATGTCGAACGTGTCCCCCCTCGGGGTTTCGCGCCGGAAGGATGTGTAGTAGCCTTTGCAACCGTGGCTTTCGGTCCAGGTAAGCGAGTCCTCGGTGGTTATCGTGTCGCCGGGTCGGGGGAACCGGATTGAGAAGGTATCGGGCACGACGGTGGTGCCATACGCCGTGTCGTACCCGGGGCAGGTGACGCGGGTCGAGAAGGTATCGTTCGGGCGGACGGCAATAGGTCCCCCGGTGTGATAGTACAAACTGGCATTGCTGGGGTTCGGGTGGAATGAGGACCAGCTAGCGGCGCCTCGCGCGAGCGTTATGCCGACCGAATCCAGCCAGGGTTCGGGCTCCTCTTCCATCGCGTAGGTTCGGTTGACGTGTACTTGGGGTGCGTTGGTCCCGGTGAACAGGAGGCAGTGGACGCAGAGTTCGGGCTCGAATTGTTGGGACGGGGTCAGTTCGCACCGCGTGACCGACAGGAGCAACAGCGCGAGCCCGACGCAGGCGGGCGGTGTGATACGTTTCACGTCAGAACCTCACTTTCAGCCCGATTGTCGGCAGTATCGGCATCATGTCGATCTGCTGTCGTTCCGGGATGTCACCTTCTTCGGCCTCCCAGTAGTAGAGCAGGACGTTCCTGGCATAGTAGGCGTTGGTCACGTCCAGGAAGGCCGTGATTTCGCCCCAGCCCAGGGTCCA
>CBDUZK010000312.1:0-2454 GCA_965371675.1 uncultured bacterium
TGGCTGTGGTCGTCTCGGCCAGAGAGCCGGAGTTCGGAGAGTTCCGGGCAGTGCAGGAATCGCTGTCCGGCGTGCATCCGAGGATGCGGGCACGCTGGCTGCGGGAACGCGGGCTGGACGATTCGTATTACACCACGTTCCGCAAGCCCGAGAGCACGGGACTGCGCTGCATCGGCCGTTGGCCATGGGGTCCGAGTTGGGAGCTGTGCGGGAGGGACTCGTTGCTGTTCCTCGGGTCCGGTTCCGGCGTGCGTATCCTGAGCATCGCCGACTCGACCAACCCGCGCATGCTCGGTCAAATCAACGCCCGGGGTCTAGTCAGCCAGCTCGTTGTGCAGGACTCGCTGCTCTTCGTCGCCTGTGGCTCATGGGGTGCACAGGTGTATTCGGTCGCTGACCCGGCCAATCCTCGCGAGCTCGGCTCGATGGACGTTGTCACCTTTGACCTCGCTGTGGTCGACACGTTCTGCTACACGGTTGGCAACAGGTACTCACCTAACGATAGCCTCCGCATCTTCAATGTCGCCGACCCTGCCCAACCACGTCAGACAGGGGCCGTCCGGGACACCGGCAACCTGATTGTGGCCGCCAACGGGCACGTGTTTGTGGCGGGGAACGTGGCGAACATGAACGTCTACGACGTCCGCGACCCCACCGCACCCCAGTGGGTCAACTCGCGTGGCGGGCAGTACCTGACCTTCTTCGTGCGGAGGAGGTTGCTGTTGTGCTCGGACACTCAGCCAGGGTACTTCGCCATTCTCGACATCTCCAATCCTCTGGCTATCGCTGAGGTAGGTCGCATCAACGGATACGGCGGCCGAGCGCTGTACGCCGACGACTGGTTCGCCTACCTGAGTTGTGGCTATGACCACAGCGGGCTCTACATCATTGACATTTCTGACTCCACGCACCCCCAGGTACGCGGCAGCCTCGACCCCGAGGGCGTCAGCGAGTATGACCCATTCGTTCCTCGGCCACTCTCCTACGGCTACCTCGCCGACCATTACGGCGGGCTGGTGGTGGTGGACCTGCACGACGTAAACGCGCCGACCGAGGCTTGGTCAGGATACAAAGCTAGCCAAGCCTTGGACCTGGACGTCGATAGCTCGAGGATGTATGTGGCAGGGCAGTATTCCGGATTGCACGTTCTGGACGTAACAGACCCGGCTGCACCGAGCAACCTTGGGCAGTATGACCTCGTCGGGTCGAAGGCCACCAGAGCGGTCGTTGCCCGAGACTCCTTCGCATTCATCAGCATGACCGCGATGCCGCGGAGGCATTCACTACAGGTGCTGAGCGTCATGGATCCTGCGAACCCCGTCGTCGTCGGCAGCGACTCCTGCTACAATCCGCCGCGGGACTACTACCTGGAGGACACGCTGATCTACGCCGCAGAGGATGGCCGCTTCCAGATTTTCAACGTCGCCCGGCCGCGCGAGCCGGTGCTGGTAGGGAGCTGCATGCTGCCGTACGACTCGTATGACTTGGATGTTCAGGATTCGCTTGCGTTCGTTGGCAACGTTACGTCCCTCCGCATTGTGAACATCGCAAGACCACAGGATCCTGTAGAGGTAGGGCATTGGGGCCAATACACGCTTGGAGTGGATGCAGTCGATACCGTCGCGTACGCCGCAGTCGCTCTGCCCGATGGCGTCCTCGCGCTCAGCGTAGCAAACCCCTCTGCACCCTACGTGCTCGATTCGCTCTCTCTCGGCGTCGGGCCGAGCGACATCGTGGTTGTCGACTCCTTGGCGTTTGCCAGTGATGACGTGATCTACATCATCAATGTTTCGAATCCACGTGACCTGAGGCTAATTGGTACCTGGTCAAGCCCCGGTTGGATTCGGCGGCTCCTCTACGCTCCTCCATATCTCTTCGCAGCCTGTAGCGATGCAGGAGTCTGCGTTCTGGAGCTTGTGAACACCGGCGTTGCAGAGAAAGGTGACACTGGCGCCGGTCGAGTTCATCTTAGACTTCTCCCGACGGTGGTCTCCGACCGCCTTGTCGTGGACCTGGGAGGCCATACATGTAGAGGGTGGACGGTTCACGATGTTGTAGGCCGAGTCGTGGCGCAAGCCAGGTTGTCTTCAGTGAAGCGGATGTTTCATGTGGAGCTTGGCTCATTCACCCCGGGCGTGTACGTGTTCGAGGCTGAGTTGATTGATGGAGGAATGGCCCGAGAGAAGTTCGTGAAGCGCTAGAACGTGAAGGAGGTGCCGATGCGGCACAGAGGGATGGTCTGCCTGATGATGGTCGTAGCCCTACCAGCGGCTCTGCTCGCCTTGACCAGCGCCTACTCTGTCGAGCCAGTGCAGCAGAGTTGGTCGGGCAAGGCGCACTGGGTGCTCGGCGTCTCCCAAATCATCACCTGCAACTTCGATTCGCTGGAGTATGTGGAGTTGTTTGCGGGTGACGCTTGCGCGATGGGGATGCTAGCCTAGAATGAAGCCATGA
>CBDUZK010000313.1:0-2430 GCA_965371675.1 uncultured bacterium
CAACGTACGACTCGACCTTCAGGGTGTACAACGTGAGAAACCCGTCCGCGCCTGTTCCGCTTGGGACGCTCCACGGGGTCGAGCCCGGCTACCTGGACACCCCACAGGCAACGGACACGGTAGTCTACACCTCCGCCTTGGACATCATTAGCGTTTCAAGCCCAGCGGCCCCACACCGAATCGGGCAGGTTCTCACTCCGGGCTGGAACTATGGCTGTGCAGTCATGCCCGCGCTCGACTATGCGCTGGTTGCGGACCACTGGAAAGGACTCGAGGTGGTGGACATCATTCCTCCCAGCGCGCCGACAATCGACACGGTGATGCTGGGAGCAGCCACGACGGAGGACATCAGCATCGCGGGCGACCTGGCCTTTGTGGCGAACAACTGGGGAGGGATGAAGGTCCTTGACGTTACTGACCCGACAGCGCCCGAGTGGATAGGGAATCTGGATACGGTTGCTCCAGGAGCCAGGTCGTGCCATTCAGTGGCCGCCCGGGACAGCTTCGCATTCCTAGACTGGTGGGTGGTGAACAACTTGCTGGCCGTGGACGTGAGCGACCCATCGCGACCGCGTGCCGCAGGCGGATGCGAGATATTCAATCCGGCGGAGGACTTGGTCCTGCGCGACAGCTTCTTGTACGTAGCCGAGGACGGCCGCTTCCAGGTCGTCAACGTCGCCCGGCCGCGAGAGCCGGAGGTGGTGGGGATATTGAGACTGCCGGAGCGGAGCCGGGAGTTGATACTCGACGACACGCTCGCGTACATCGGCAACCTGTTCTCGGCGATTGTCGTGAACGTGACGCACCCGGCTGCCCCGGAGAGCGTCGGGAGCTGGGCAGGTCGGGTGAACGGTATTGACCTCGTGGATACGGTGCTGTTCGTCGTGGCACCCGAGACACTTTGGGCGGTGAACGTCGCGGACCCGCGTGCGCCCGTCACTATTGGTTTCGTGCCCGTTGAGCGGTACATGCACGATGTCGTCGTCGTCGATACTGTTGCCTACTGCGTCGGTTGGTCCGTGCAGGCGGTGAGCGTAGCCGACCCCGCCAGCATGAGAGTGATTGGCGAGCCTTGGGCACCGGTGAATTGGGTGCGGCGCGTGCTGTACGAGTCGCCCTATCTGTACTTCTGCTGCACCGACGGCGGAGTCTGCATCATGGAGACTCTGCAGACTGCGCTGGCCGAAGCTCCAGAGGCCGGCCGGCCCCGAGGGATACGGGTCGAGCCGTCGGTGACGACTGGCCGGGTTCGATTCTGGTCTGTGGAAGGACGGCCCGTGCGGGTCTCGGTCTACAATGCCAGTGGTGCGAAGGTCACGGCGACAGGAAACTACAGCCGCAGCGGAGAGATAGACGTTTCCCATGTTCCCGGAGGGGTCTACCTGCTGCGGTTTGAGACGAATGGAGGGAGCTACACAGCGAAGGTCGTGAAGACGACCGGGAGGTGAGGCATGAAGCAGACAGCACTGTTTCTGCTCGTGGCCGTGAGTCTAACCTACGCAGCCACAAAGTGTTACGATGTGGTCCCCTATCAGAACTGCATCGGGGTGCAGGAAGACGGTGAAGTCGGCATCAGTCAATCCTACACCAACGTACTCGACTCGCTGACGATGGTCTCGATCTGGGTCGGAGACAAGGGCAATGGCGAGGCGTTCGATGTGCTGGTGCAGGATGCGGAAACGCAAGAGGTTGTGGCCGACACGCAGGGTATCGTCCCCACGGCCTCGTGGTCATGGCTCGACATGCCACTGAACCCGTACCTGGGCCGGAAGCCGGTTCGGGGCAAGACGTACAAGGTGATATTCACGCGTGCGACCGGCGCGGCCGTTGACGGACTGTTGGCCGAGGCATAAGATTCAGTCATGAGAGCATGGCTGACCGCCATCGTGCTGGTGCTGCTGGCTGCAGCAGCAACCGTCGTCGCGGCGGGCGGGCGGTTCGACGACTGGCGGGTGGTTGAGGATTCGTTGCACGCGATGCCGCGGTGGCAGCAGGTGCGTTGGCTGGCGGCACGGGGACTACCCGATTCGCGCTATCGGGCCTTTGTGCCGGACTCGCAGGGGCTATCATGCGTCGGGCGCTGGAGCTATGGCCCGGCCGTGTCGGTTGACGTGCGCGCCACGGCAACGGATACCATTGTCTTCCTCTCCCGTGGTTCCGGGGTCAGCGTCATCCGGTTCCGCGGTACAGAGCCGCTGGTCCTCGACCTTCTCGCCGACATCAACTGCGCCACGCTCACCGAGCGGGTTACGGTCCAGGACAGCCTGCTCTACGTCGCGAGCGGTGGGGTCGAGTCGTACGACGTCGCCGACCTGGAGCAGCCTGAGCTTCTGGGTCGTTTGAGCCTGGCGATGTATGACTTCTTCGTAGATGTCTCCTTCTGCTACACCATCAGCCGCGACTCGCTGCGCATCTACTCGCTGGCGGAGC
>CBDUZK010000314.1:0-2411 GCA_965371675.1 uncultured bacterium
GAGTCGGAAACAAGGAAGGTCCTGATCGACCCCCTGCTGCGCAGAGCAGAATGGCAACTGGACGACCATACCCAGGTCGGCCTTGAAATCCCGGTTCAAGGCTACAACCCCGCACCTTGGCAGGGCATCACGGACTACAGTCTGTACGACGAGTCGGGCAACATCCTGGCAGTCGTCGAGGCGAAGAAAACGTCCCGTGACGCCCGCGACGGTGAAGAGCAACTCCGGCAGTACATCGCAGAGGTCTCGAAGAAACAGGAATACGTGCCTTTCGGCTTCATGTCCAACGGCCGCAAAACGTGGTTCTGGGACGTCGGACATGCCCATCCGCGGCTCGTCGCGGGGTTCTTCACCCGAAGTGATCTGAAGCGCCTGTTGTTTCAGCGTCTGAACGCCCTGCCGCTCAGCGAAACCCAGATTGACACCAGCATCGTGAATCGGCCCTACCAGCACCAGGCAGTCCGACGCGTAATCGAACGCTTCTCAGAGGGCAAACGCCGGGCCCTGCTTGTCATGGCAACCGGAACCGGCAAGACCCGCACGACAATGGCACTCATCGACCTGTTCCTCAGGACAAACCAGGCTCGCAACATCCTTTTCTTGGCTGACCGCGACGCCTTGGTCGAACAGGCGCTCACCGACGGCTTCAAGGCTCACTTGCCCCACGAACCACGCACCCGCATCTACACGGCGAAGATCGAAAAGGACAAGCGCCTGTACGTGGCGACCGAGCAGACGATGAACAACTGCTACCGTAAGTTCAGCCCGGCTTTCTTCGACCTGATTGTCTTCGATGAGGCCCACCGCTCCATTTTCAACCGCCTGTCGGACCTGTTCGAGTACTTCGATGCCCGCATGGTCGGCCTTACTGCCACGCCCGCCGCGTTCCTCGACCGCAACACCTTCCAGGTGTTCGAGTGCGACGGCAACGTCCCGACATTCCTGTACAGCTACAAAGAGGCCGTGGACGAGAAGCACCTGGTCGACTTCGACCTGCACCAGGCCCAAACCGGGTTCCAGCGCAAAGGCATCAAAGGCGCAAACCTCTCCGAAGAGGACCGCAACGCCTTGATTGAACAGGGTATCGACCCGGATTCGGTAGACTACGAAGGAACGGACATCGAGGTCTTGGTCACGAATCGGGACACCCTCCGCAAGCAATGGACCGAAGTCACGGAGCACTGCATCAAGGACCGATCCGGCCAGACGCCGGGCAAGACCATCGTCTTCGCCTTGACGCAAGCTCATGCTGCCCGCTTGCGGGATGCGTTTGAGGAAATGTACCCGCAGCACATCGGCATGGTGAAACTGATCTACTCCGGGATTGAACGGGTACACGACGGGCCGTGGGGCGACGGCCTGATATCCCAGTTCAAGAAGAGCGATATGCCCCGCATCGCCATTTCGGTGGACATGCTTGACACCGGCATCGACGTACCCGAAGTCGTGAACCTCGTATTCATGAAACCGGTACACTCCGGCATCAAACTCTGGCAGATGCTCGGACGCGGGACCCGCAACGACGAAACCTGCAAGTTCCGCGACCGGTTGCTTGACGGCAGGAAAACCGGGTTCCTGATCATCGACTTCTGGCAGAATGACTTTGACCGCGAGCCTACCGCCCAGGCAACTCAAACCCTGCCGATTCTCGTCTCCCTCTTCTACACCCGGCTCCGCCTCCTCGAAGCCACGCTCCTTGAACCTGATTCCGAAGCCCACCACCAGACTGTCGCAAGTGTCCGCGCCATGATTGGCCGCATCCCGCTTGACTCCTTCCCGGTACAGAAAGTCCTGAGCGACGTCGAGCAGGCCTGGCAGGATGAGTACTGGCAACTACTGACTCCGGTCAAGGTCAAGTTTCTGCACGACATGGTCGGCCCGCTTCTGCGCTTTGCCGGCAACGTAGACGTGGCGGCCGAGACCTTCACCCATAAGGTCGAACGCCTGAAGCTCGGCATCCTCAAGGGGAAGCCGTCCCCCGACCTCGCCCAGTCCATCGCCGAGGACGCGAGCCGCCTGCCTCCATATGTATCCGAGAACCCGGATGCCAAAGCGGCCGTTGAAACCTGTCTATCCCAGCGTTTGCTCGAGGCCGGGACCGCTGAACTGACGCGTATCATCGAGCTACTGGCTCCACACATGCGCAACAAACGCAAGCGTCAATCCGGTCTCGTCGCCCTGGACCTGCCCGACTTCATCGCCACCAGCGGCCTCATTTCTCTCAGCGCCGGAGGCAAACAGGTCCTGGTCAAGGACTACCGCCGAATGATCGAAAGCAAAGTGTTCGCCATCGTGGAGGAACACCCGGTCCTCCTTGCTATCCGCGACGGCAAGCCGGTTACCGAAGAGCAACTGATCGAGCTTGAACGCGTGCTCAGCCGTGAACTGGGTCAGAGTGACCTGCATGTCAC
>CBDUZK010000315.1:0-2405 GCA_965371675.1 uncultured bacterium
AGGAGACTTGGACTTGTCCAGAATGGCCCGTGTCGAGCTGAACCAGAGCGAATTCGAGGACCTACGCTTGCGTCCTGGCGACATCATCTTCAACCGCACCAATTCAGAGGAACTTGTCGGCAAGACTGCAGTGTGGCGGAACGAGCAACCAGCCGTGCTCGCGTCATATCTTGTCCGGCTGCGGCTGAAGCCTAAGCATGTCCCCGAGTTCTTTGCGGCTCTGCTGAACACGAACTACTATAAGCGGTTGTTTCGGCTGCGTTGCCGGAAGGCGGTAAATCAGGCAAACATCAGCCCGACGCTGCTGGCCGAGTTTCCGATGTACGACCCGCCAGAGCCGCTGCAGAAAGAGTATGACAGTCTTGTCCGCGAACAGCTTCAGATCCACGCTATCCGCCGCGAAGCCCTGCGTCAAGCCGAGCACCTGTTCCAATCGCTGCTGAGTCGGTGCTTCGGAAAGGAGAACTGAAATGTCGAGAAAGCGAGTGAAGCGCGGCGGCAAGCAGTGGGTGCTCAACCCGCACTCCGGCGGCAGGCCGGTCCCGACCGAGGTGCAGGATGTCGTGCGGCAGCGAATTCTGGACCATGCCCAGAAGCAATACGCCGGGAAGTTCATCAGGATTGACGTCAGGTTCCGCGGTGCGTTGTGCTACATTGATGCCTACCAGGAACCCCGCCCCGGCAGTGAAGGCGTAGCCGCTCTCACTGGCGAAACCCCGGCGGAGTTCGCGGAGCGTGTTCGAAGCACGCCCGTGCACCTGGTCAGGCTGCGGCACTTCAACGAGGACCGGTGGAGTCTTGCGTTCTACACTTACAGCAACGAGCGCTACGAACCGTGCCTCTATCCTAGCGGCGATGCGTTCGGGACGGTCGAGCAGGCGTTCGACATCGGCGCGGTCTACCTGGACTGACCGGGAGTCGGTCACGTCTGTCCTTGACGTCAACCCGGCCGAGTCCAATGAGCACGCCGACCGTTTTCCGTTCACTCCTGACTACTGTTTCGCGTGAGGCACGGCCGAGTCGGTAGCACCAGGGAGGATTCTGAAGAAACGGCAGGCCGTCAGGCTGACACGGAATTCAACCTGACGGCCCGGTTCGTATCGGCTACAGTTTCTTGTGGCAGAACCACCAGTCGTAGCATTCGTATTGCTTGGGCCGTTCCGCAGCGGTCTTTTCGTCCGAAGCGGGCGGGATGATGACTTCGTCACCCACCAGTTCGTTGTTCGGCCAGTTGGCCGGCATCGCGACCTTGTTCTTGTCTGCGACCTGCAACGCCTTTACCATCCGGACGATTTCGTCCATGTTCCGGCCGAGCTCCTGCGGGTAGTAGAGCATTGCCCTGATGACGCCGTTCGGGTCCACGACAAACACGGCCCGGACGGTATTCGTGCCTTTGCCGGGATGGATGAGTCCGAGCCTGGCGGCCACTTTGCCGGTATCGTCGGCAATGACCGGGAACTTGATTTCGACTTTCAGGTTTTCCTTGATCCACTGCACCCACTTGATGTGAGAAAAGACCTGGTCGATGCTCAGGCCGACAAGTTCGCAGCCCAGTTGCTGGAACTCATCCCACCGCTTCTGGAACCCGACGAACTCGGTGGTGCATACCGGTGTGAAATCAGCCGGGTGGCTGAAAAGCACAAACCACTTGCCGGAATAGTCATCAGGCAGGTGTGCTCTGCCGTGGGTTGTCTGAACTTTGAGTTCGGGCAGCTTGTCGCCGATAAGGGGCATGCTGTTGTCCATGATTACGCCTCCCTGGTTGTGACTTGAGAATGCCATCGTAATCATTTGGACTCGCAAGGAAGCAATCCGGGTTCCCGCAGGGCGGATACCTGGCGCAGCTCTTGCCTCTTAGAGGTCACAGTCTGTGACCTCAGACACAAGGACAACCCGGGCCTTCCCGTCGGACCGTTTCTATTCAGAGGTCTTCCCTGCCTTATACAGAAAGACCTTGGCTTCTTTGTTCTCGGCCAGGAGCGCGAGGTCGAAGAACGGGAAGCGGTAGGAGACAACGCGGGCTCCGGGTTTGAGTTCCCGGTTGAGCCTGGGGGTGAGCTTCCGGATGGCTTCCGGGGCGAGGTAGCAGGCGACGATGTCGGCTTCGGACAGGTCAAGGTCGAAGAAACTGCCGCGCCTGATTTCCACGCGGCCACGGACCCGGTACCAGGTGATGAGGACCTGGCCGAGGAGCCAGCGCAAAGGGTTGATTTCGATGCCGACCGCGCGAGCGCCGAAGTCGCGCGCGGCCATGATGAGCAACCGACCGTCGCCGGAACCGAGGTCAAAGACCGTGGTGCCGGGCCCGGCTTTGGCCATGGTCAGCATCAGGCGGGCGGTTTCACGCGGGGTCGGGGCGTAGCACACGTCCGGGCCGTAGAGCCAGGCCGCGACCAGCACGGCGA
>CBDUZK010000316.1:0-2398 GCA_965371675.1 uncultured bacterium
CGAAGAACGGGTCGAGGAACTCCTTGCGGACCTGGGCTTCGTTGTAGGCCGGGGAGCGGTAGGCGGCCACGTTCCGGTCGAAGTTGTCGACCAGGCGGAGGATGGTGTCCGGTGCCTTACCTTTGCGCATCGGGTGCCAGCCTATTTACGACAGGGGAATTGTCAAGCAGGAACCGGGGCGGATTGACAAACACCGGTGGCACGGTATCTTGGCCCAATCATGGTCATGCGCATCCTTCGCTACACATTGCCCGCGCTGCTGCTGGCAGCGGGCCCGGTTTCAGCCTGGACCGCACGGTATAGTTCTTCAACCGGTGACGCGGTGCCGATTGCGGTGCAGGCAGACGCTTTCGGCAACGTCTACGTCACCGGAACGATCAGCAGCGCGGACGGGACCGACTACGTAACCCTCAAGTACGATTCGACCGGGACCCGGGAGTGGGCCGCCACGTTCGACTGGCCGGGCACCGGCGACGACGTGCCGTCCGCCCTGGCCGTGGACACGCTGGGCCGGGTGTACGTGACCGGCACGGTCGCGGGCACGGACGGTCTGGACTACGGAACCGTCTGCTACTCCGCGGACGGCGAGGAACTCTGGACCGCGGCTTATGACGGCGACAGCACGGGCGACGACTGCGCGGTCGCGGTGGTGCCGGACAACAACGGCGGCTGCTTCGTAGCCGGGTCCGCCTGGATGGGCACGGCCCGGGGAAATGACGTCGTCTGTGTCGCGTGGGATTCACTCGGGACCCGGCTCTGGACGAACGCCTACAACGGCGTCGGCCGGGGCGACGACCGCCCGACCCACGCGGCCGGGTTCGCCGACGGCAGTTTCCTTATGGTCGGCACGTCTGCCGGACTGGGCGACTCGACCTGGGTCGTGCTGCTGCGCATCTCGGGCACCGGACGCCAGACCTGGTTTGACCTCCGCCGCCCGGCCCTGACCACGATACCACGGGCTTTGCACTTCGACCACGGCGGCAACTTCTACGTCACCGCCTCCGCGGACTTCGACGCGGGCACGGGCTGGGACGCATGGACAGTAATGTACGAGGCAAACCTGACCCGGCGCTGGACGTCCCGGTTCAACACTCCCGGCTCGCCGCACGACCACGGGGTCGCGCTCGCGACCGACCTCGACACCAACCTGTACGTCGCCGTGCTCTCTTTCCCGGAGGAAACCCGGCTCACAATCGCAGGCTACACCCACAGCGGCGGAATCACGGACTGGGTCAGTCGCACCCTCGGCCCTGACAGCGTGTGGCTTGACTGCGGAGTCGTGGCCCGGCCGCTCGGCGGGTTCACCATGACCGGCTCCGAGTACAACGCCTGGTCCGGGTGGGACTACTTCGCTGCCGGGTACGACACCGTCCCGGAGCTCCAGTGGGAAGCAACCTACAACGGACCGGGCGGTGACGACGTGATGACCGCCGGCACCGCGGTGACCTGGGCCGGGTTTGCCCTGACCGGCCGCAGCCGGGACGCATCCGGCAACTGGGACATCGCAACCCTGTACTGGCCCATGTCCGGGCCGGGCATCACCGAACTGCCCGTGCAGCCGACCGCCCCACGGCTGTCGGTTTGGCCGAACCCGGCGAGCACGGTCTGCCATGTCCGTCTCTCGGCACAACATGGAACGCAAACGGGACTGCTGGAGTTGATTGACGCCGCCGGGCGCACGATTCAAACCCGGGCTCTCGACTGCGGCGAGTCGACCACCCTGTCGGTCGCCGGGCTCGCGCCCGGGGTGTACTTCGTCCGGGTCAACGCCTTCGGCGACTGCGCCTCGCTGACCGTGACGCGCTGAACCTTGACACTGACAGTCCTCGGATTCATCGCCTGCGCCGCGGCCATCTTCTGGGCCGGAACCAGGCTGACCACCTATGCCGACGTGATTGCCGGGAAGACCCGGCTCGGCCGGATTTGGGCCGGGATGATCCTCCTCGCAATCGCGACGTCTCTGCCCGAACTGATCAACAGCACCAGCGCCGCGGTGATGAATCTGCCTGACCTCGCGGCCGGGAACATCACCGGTTCCAACCTGCTCAACCTGGTAATCATCGGAATCGTGGGCGTGTTCACCCGGTCCAATACCTGCTTCCACAACCTGAGTTCGTTCCATACGCGCTCGGCAGTGTTCATCATCATCATGTCCGTGCTCGCGGCGGCGGCAGTGCTCTTCGGCCCGGTACTGCCCGCGCTCGGCTGGGTATCCATGGTGACGCCTCTGCTCCTGGTGCTCTACCTGCTGGCCATGCGCAGGGCCAAGAGCAGGAACCCCGACCACGCTCCGACCCCGGAGCCGACCGCTCCATCTTCGATATCGCTCCGGACCGCAATCACCCGCTACCTGCTCTTCGCCCTGGTAGTCATCGGCGCGGCGATGCTCCTGCCCGAA
>CBDUZK010000317.1:0-2390 GCA_965371675.1 uncultured bacterium
ACCGCGCGGGTTCCTGCTCCTGCTCGCCTGCATCTGCCTGCTCACGCCGTCATCTACCGACGGTCAGTGGCTGGAAGAAACCATCTGGTTGCCGGATTCGTTCGGCGGGCTCATCTACCCGAGATGCGCCGTCGCCGACACTGCCCGGAACAAGGTCTACATCGCAGGAGGCGACAAGCACTCGGACGACAGCTTCGAGACGGACTACCTGTATCACTGGGTCGTCGTGCTGGACGCGGTCTCACTCCAGAGGATTGCCCGCGTCGAGGTCCCGGAAGAAGTCAACGCGATGTGCTACAATCCGGTGAATGGGAGGGTTTATGCCTCACACAGGCACACGGACAACGTCAGCGTGATAGATTGCGCCACGGACAGCGTGATAGCCACGCTGCCCGTGGGCAGATACCCGACCACCCTCTGTTATAACCCGCAGGAGAACAAGGTCTACTGCGGAAGCTGGTTCGACAATACCGTGTCGGTTTTCGATGGCGCGACCAACCAGCTCCTGGCTACGTTGCCGGTGACGGGACGAATATTCGGCTTGTACTACGCCGGGACGAACACCGTATTCTGCGTGACGGATGCGAATACAGACGGGTACGTCTACGCGATAGACGGCAGTGGCGATACCTTGCGCAACGAACTCCTTTTCGACGCACCCGTGACCGATGGGTGCTGGAACCAGGTTGAGAAGAAATTCTACTGCCTGGTCTGGGGTGTCGTGACCGAACTGGTCGTGGTCAGCGGGCTGGGCGACAGCGTTCTGACCCGGCTGTACGTGGGGCGGACGACGACGGGGTTCGGCTACAACCCGGCCAACAACCGGGTCTATTGTCCCAGTTGGGACGATTCGGTATGGGTCGTGGACTGCTCGGCCGACACCCTGCTAACGGTGTTCACGACACCGGAGTTCCATCCCGGCCGGATTACCTTCAGCCCTCGGTCGAACCGTGCCTACTGCCAGACCGACGAAGACGACCCGAACTACTGGCGCTACATCATGGTCCTGGATTGCTCCGGGGACAGTTTCCTCAAGTTCCTGCCGACCGGGGAGCACCCGCTGTACAGCGGGTACGACCCCAAGTTCGACCGGTTCTACTGCCTGAACAACTGGACCGACGACGTGACCGTCGTGGACTGCGGCGGGGACAGCGTCCTGGCCACTGTCGGCGTGGGGTTGAAGCCCGAGGTGCTGGAGTACGTCCCGGACCTGCACAAGCTGTACGTGGGCGGACGGTCATTCGAGCGGGTGGTCGCCATTGACGCGGAAACCAATCGGGTCCTGGCCGAGATTCCGGCCGGCAACTGGGTCGAGGACATGTGCTACAACCCGGTCCTCCGCAAGTTGTACGTCGGTGCCCGGAGGGATGATTCGCTCACCGTGATTGACTGTGTTGGCGACACGGTGGTCGCCCGGGTGCCGGTGATGTCCGGGGTTCGCCACCTGCTCTACCTGCCCGTGGGCAACGGCAAGGTCTACTGCACGAACGAGGACCGGAGTCACGTATACATCGTCGACTGCGCTACCGACAGCATGGTGTTCACGTTGGCCGTGAGCGGACCCGCGCTGAATATGGTCTACAACCCCGTTGCCAACAAGGTCTACTGCGGCGTTGTCCAGAGGTCGGTCGCGGTCATCGACCCGGTCATCGACCGGGTCATCGCCAGGTTTGGTGTGCCGTCCGAGCCACTCGCCGTCAACACCGTGTCCAACAAGGTCTACGCGTGTACCCAATTCGTCGACATCGCAGACTGCGAGACCGATTCGGTCATCGCACGCATCGACACAGTCCGCGCGTCGTTCTGGGCTGCGGGCTGCTATAACCCGATCGACAACAAAGTCTACCTTACCTCGGCGCCGTTCACAAATGACCTGATGGTGGTTGACGGCTCAACCGACACGGTCATAGCCCTGATCCCGGAACCCGGCGGGGGCGGCTATCCTATCGACGTGTTGCACAACCCGATGAACAACAAGGTGTACTTCACTGTATCTGCCGAACGCGGGGTCGGGGTGATGGACGGCGCTTCCGACTCCCTGCTCGCTGTGCTTTCGGTGGGTGATGCCCCTTGGGCTCTGGCCTGGAACCCGATACAGAACCGGGTCTATGTAGCTGAATACATGGGCTCTTCCATCGCGGTCATCCGCGACAGCGTGGTGCCGGGTGTCTCGGAGAATCTGCCCACACGCAAAGTCACGGGCAGACCCGGCCCCACCATTGTCGGCGCGGTGCTGCACATGCCGGAAACGGAAATGACCAATGCCCGATATCCAATGGCCCTGCTCGACATCTCCGGCCGGCAGGTAGCGGAACTTCTGCCCGGCGAGAACGACGTCCGGCATCTGAGTCCGGGCGTGTACTTTGTAAGAGAAAAGGGTCCAAGGAGTC
>CBDUZK010000318.1:0-2388 GCA_965371675.1 uncultured bacterium
AACAACCAGGCTGACAGGTAACCCGGGGGGTGACGGTGGGGCTGCCCCATGGGGCAGGAACTACCGTCACTTTCGGGGAGTTTCGCCCCACTCTTGACCGAAATGGTCTGTTTTTGGGCTTTCGGGCCGGGAGCGGGCTGCTACGCGGTGGGGCGGCGGAGGGAGGAGAGGAGGGTGTAGATGAAGAGCTTGCGGTTGACGTTGAGCCGGGTGTCGTCGGCGCGGTCCGCGAGGTAGCGGAGGACGCGCCGGAGGTAGTCGTCAGAGCAGGTTTCCGCTTTGCTGCGGACCGCGGGGTTGAGGTTTGCGTATTCGGAGCGGAGCCCGTGTTTCGCCCGGAGGGCCTGCTGGTAGAGGTAGGCGAGGGTCGTGACCGTGGTGGTGAGCGGGATGCGGTCGAGTTTGGCGGCGGCTTCCAGTACTTGGTCTTCCCCGGCCTGGGGCAGGGCGAAGAAGTCGATTGCGGGCGGGGTGAGGAGTTGTTCGGGGTCTTCGATGAAGCTGAGCGCGCGGCTGAACGAGCCTTCGGAGATGTGGGCGGCAAGGGCGGCGGTGTCGGGTTCCGCGCCGCGGGTGTCGACGAGCCAGTCCCGGATTGCGTCGGTGGGTACGGGCAGGAAGCGGATGAGGCGGCAGCGGGAGCGGATGGTGTCGAGGAGTTGGTTCGGCCGGTCGGTGGTGAGGATGATGGTGGTCTGTTTCTGGGGTTCTTCGAGGGTCTTGAGCAGGGCGTTGGCCGCCGGGTCGGCCATGCGGTGGGCGTGGAGGATGATGAAGAAGCGGCGGCGGGCGAGCAGCGGCGGCCGGGCCGATTCCCGGCGGAGCCAGCGGACCTGGAGTATGCTGATGCTGTGTCTTGAGTCGGGTTCGGGCTGGGCGCGGTCGGCCGCGTAGTCTTCGTAGTGTTTGATTGTCTCTTCCGCAACCAGCTCGATTTTGGCCTGCATGTCATCGACCTGAGCGACTTTCTTCGGGACCTTGATCGGGAAGATGAGTTTGATGTCCGGGTGGTTGAGATGCGTGAGGGTCTTGCAGGACTGGCAGGTGTTGCAGGGCGGGTCGTCGGCCGGGCAGTTGAGCGCCCGGGCGAGCCAGAGCGCGGTGGTGCGTTTGCCGGTGCCCGGGGGACCGGCGAAGAGCAGCGAGGGGAGTCGGTCCGCGCGGGCGAGTTGAGTGAGGTTTTCGCAGGCCGAGGGCTGCCCGATGATGTCGGTGTGCTGCATTCAGGGCTGGAGCCAGTCGAGCGGGTCGACCGGCTGGCCTTGTTTGCGGATTTCGAAGTGGAGATAGTCCTTGGTCCGTCCGACCGCCTGTGCCGTCATGACGTGCTCGTCAATCGAAACCGAGATGGCTTCGAGGTTGCCGTAGAGGGTGTAGAAGCCGCCGTGGTGGTCGAGGATGACCATCTTGCCGTAGCCCATGAACCGGTCGGCGTAGACCACGGTGCCGTCCCAGATGGCGAGCGCCGACTGACCGGCGTCGGTTTCGATGTCGATGCCGCGGTTGTTGGTCTTGGTCTTGTACTTGGGGTGGACCTGAGACCCGAACCGGGCGATGATTTTGCCGCGCAGGGGCCAGGGGAGGCGGCCCTGGTTCACGATGAAGTGGTGATTGACGGTGAGCGCAATCTGTTCTTCGCGTTGCTGGTTGAGGGAGTTGAGCAGGTCCTGGAGGCGAGCGAGGGCCGCGTTGACTTCCTTTTCGAGTTTCCGCTGTATGCTGCGCTTGGAGCGAATCTTACGGAGCAGGGCGGCTTCGGCGGTGCTCGAAGTCTCCAACTGTATCTCTTCCTTGATTCTTTCCTCGTGCAAGGCTTCCAGTTGCGAGCGGGCGGTGACGAGCCGGGCGCGCTGGGCGGCGAGTTGGGCTTTGAGTTCGGTGAGTTCGATGGCGCTGCGGCTGTCGGCCCGGGCGACCCAGCGCAGATAGAGCATGCGGCGGAGCGAACTCGATACCGAGTCGGAGGAGAGCGCGACCCGGACCGGGAGGAGCCGGCCGTACTTGTACATTGATACGAGTCGGCGCCCGAGGTCCGCCTTGCGGGCTTCGATCTGGACGGCGGTCGCCTCGACTTCCCGGTTGGCGGCCGCGATTTCGTCGGTCCGGACCTGGAGCTGGGTTTCGAGTTGCCCGATGTACTTGCGGGCAATCGATATCCGTTCGCGCCAGGCTTCGAGCCGGGCGAGGGTCGATGATTCTTCGCGGCCGAGCCCGGAGATGAGTTCCTGGATTTCCTCGACCCGTCGCCTGGTTCGTTTCAGGTCGTCCCGGTGGGTTTCAATCTGCTGGTCTATCTGCCGCAGGCTGAGCGTGCCCGCGATGAGGGCGAGGCAGAGCAGGAGAGTCACTTGTGCAGTCGGTTGAGGGCGGTCGTCGAGCCGAGGAACC
>CBDUZK010000319.1:0-2383 GCA_965371675.1 uncultured bacterium
AATGCCCCGATGCCCTCGGCCAGCAGAATGACAAGCGCCTTCTTCCCGTACCGCCGGAACACACTCAACTTCAGTTCCCCGCCGATCTTGAACCCGATGATACCCAGTGCCATCAAGCTCAGCGGCTCCAGGCCGGTCAGGGTCGCGTCGTCGATAATCCCGACTGCGCCCAGTCCCAGGCCGATGACAATGAACGCCACCACTTGGGGTATCTTCAGCTTCTTGAATACCCGGGCGCCGACCGTACCCAGTATCACCGCAATCGCCACGGTCAGCATCACATTGAAGTGGAGATTCATATCAGTTCAGCAGTCCAACTTCCGCCCTGTGGAGCGCAACGGCTCCTGGCTTGAACTCTCGTCATTGCGAGGAGGCCAAAGGCCGACGCGGCAATCTCATCCGATTCCTCCGCGCTTGAGACTGCCACGGACCTTGCGGCCCTCGCAGTGACAACTCTCCTCTTGGCATTCTTGGTGACCTTGGCGGTTACTCCTTCCGCATTCGGGATTCGCCTTTCGAGATCCACCATTCAAGACTTCCCTTATTTCTCCCCAAACACCTGGCCGGTGAACGTGTACAACTGTATGTCGTCGTCGCGCCAGGCCCCACGCGGCAGACCGGCCTTGCGGCCCACTTCGACGAGGTACGTCTCCCGGTTCCAGCCCTGCTCGACCGGCACCTGCGGCAGGAACAGACCCGACCTGCCCCGGCCACGGATAACGACCCCGTGCCGGCCGACGACAATCCCGGCCGGGTCATCGACCTTCGACAGCGGGCTCATCACCGTTATCTCGATATCGATGTCTCCAAGTTCTTCGGGTCGCACCGGTGGAAATCGCGGGTCCTCGGTCGCCGCCGCGACCGCCATCTCCCGCACCGCCCGGTACAATGGCGGGAAATCCGGCCGGCTCGGCTCGACGTAGCCGATGCACCCGCGCAGCATGCCCTTTCGGTGCAGTGTCACGAAGATACCCCGCTGCTCCCCGAGCCGGGGAGAAGTCGCCTCGACGTCAGGCAGCCTGCCGTCGCGGACGTAGCTCTCAATCGTCTCGCGTGCCTTCCGCAGGAGATACCGCTGCTCGGCATCGTCGAGGTCGCCCGGGAGCCCGGGTTTGTCTGCGCCGGAATCAACGCTCCGGGCGACGAACGCCGCCGCGCTGTACCCCACGCAATACCCGCCCTTCTCGCCCATCACGTCGTTGGAATTGGTCGTATGCAGGACAATCGCGGTGTCGGCTCCCAGTTCCTTCGCGGCCGTCATCATCGCGACCATCGCCGCGCCGCCGCAGGCCTGGGCACTGCCCGACCCGAGCGCCTCGTGCAATCCTTCCGGGTCGAAACCTGCCAGGTAGCTGACCGTGGCAGCGTCGGTTTCCTTCGCCTCATCGTACGACTCCCCGTGATACAGGTCCGACGATGCAAGCAGCACAACATCGCGTCCCTTGCACGCCCGGGCAATCGCCTTCCCGACCCGCTCGCAATCCGCCTGCGAAGGCTGCAGCAGCATAATCGGCACAATCTTGAAGCTCTTCAGAACCCGCTGCAGGAACGGCAGTTCGACCTCAAGCGAATGCTCGGCCCGGTGCGCGGCCGGCATGTCGGCCAGGAACTCGTCCCCGGCCACAATCGCACCGGCCAGTTCCTCATCAACCGCCACCTCGCCGAGCGGGGTCTTCCATCTACCCTTCGCGTACACTGCGGCCTTGTCCAGGAATGCACGGTGGCTGGTCCCAAACATCACGACCGTGACCGAATCCATGCCCTCAAGCAACCTGAACGCAGACGCCGCGGTCGGACCGGAATAGGGATACCCGGCGTGCGGCACCTGGATTCCGACTACCCGCCCGGCAATCGCCGCCGGCTCGACGTCGGCGAGCATCGCATCCACCGTCGCTGCCAGGGTCTTCGCGTCAGCCGGGTAGAACTGCCCGGCAACCGCTGGTTCACGCTTCATCACAGTCTCCTCAGGGCTGGCACAGACCAGCATGCTCAGGAACAAACCGGTTGATAGGATTATCATGCTCACAACGGGAAGAATCGTATCTTGTGCACCGCTGGCTGTCAACGCGTGTACCGGGCCGAATCTGCCCGGTACGAACGCCACACCCGCGTCAGTTGCCGGTCGGCGAGTACCGGCCGACGTCCTCCGGGTTCATCACGATGCCGGCAATCTGGGCTTCAATCCGGCGGCGGGCCTGCTCGCTACGCATTCCGACCTCCAGGTAGCCGAGCTCCGCCGGCTCCAACTCCAGTGTGAACGTCACCTTCGGGTGAAACGTCATGGCCCGGTCCGCCCCGTCGTACTGCACCATGGCGATGAACACGCTCGCGATGTTATACCCGAACATCGAACCCTGGTGCCCGGTGGTCGCCACCTGCCCCG
>CBDUZK010000320.1:0-2379 GCA_965371675.1 uncultured bacterium
GTATCCACGCCTCCGACCCCGGAAGCAAGAAAAGACCTGGACCGGTTTTCCGAAAGCCTGGAGCAGGTCAAAACCGAAGAGGAATACACAGCCGAAGACTGGTTCTACAAGGGCGTCCGCGAATACGACCATGGGGAGTACGGCAACGCGGCAGCCTCCTTTGCCCGAGCCACCGAACTGGAGTCCAATAACGCCAACGCGTTCAACAACTGGGGCAACGCGCTAGTGGGTCTGTATCGCCGCGTACCCGAGGACGAACAGACCGGTATCCTCGCCGAAGCCCGGCGCGTGCTCGAAGAGGCCGACAAGCTCAAGCCCGGCTCAGTTGACTACAATCTCGCCTGCGTTGCCGCGCTGGAGGGGAAACCGGAGCTGGCATTCAAGAAGCTGGAAGCTGCGCTGAAAGCAGACAACGTCACGGTCGAGCACGCGGAACAAGACGAGGACCTCAAGTCCCTGCACTCCAACCCGCGCTGGAAGCCGTTGATGGATAAGTACCGGAAGCCGCGGAAGCTGGATGCGTAGTCGGGCCGGACGTCTCCTCCGCCTCGCAGCAACCGCAAGTCCTAGCCCACCCCCACCCCAAACACCTCTTCCGCAATCGCCAGCAGGACATCCCGGTCAAGGCCTTTCACACACCAGCGGTCGAGGACCATCTGCACGAGAAGGTTCCGGGTCGCGGCTTCGTGTTCACGGCAGACGCGGCCCAGGTGCCGCGCGTAGTTGGAGTACGCCGCGAAGCTGTACATCGGCAGTTCACGTTCAAACAGCAATTGTCTGACCTGTCTCTCACGTACCCGCTGCCGTTCCTGCGTCTCCCGGTAGTGCTCAGCCTGGGCCAGCAGGTCCCCGTCGCCCCGGGCCGAGACCGCGCCGGCCTTCAGGCTGAGTTCGTACTTGCGGCACACCCGGACCAGATCCCACCGTTGCTTCGCAAGGCCGCCCTCGCGACCCTGGTTCCATTGGTGGAGTAGTTCCGAAACACCGAGCTTACGCCGGGCCATGTCTCGCCTCCGGTTCCGGGAACGTGCGCCGGGCGATTTCGTGCCCGACTAATGCCAGCAGCTTGCCCGACAGCCCGCGGCGGAACCATTTCATCACGACCAGCTTGGTTCGGTGGTCGAAGTCCGGGAATGTCGGGGACATAATACTATTTGTTTCGCGTTGAAGATAACGGAACACAATACGCAACTCCCACCCCGCTGATAGTTGACCGTCCTTTCGCCCGAGACCTCCGGCACAGTCGCAGGCACCCTTGAGAAACGGAGACACGGTCCCAATGCCGGAGACGGGATTGGGTCATGTTCCCATCGCCAGCGCAAACACTTCCCGGCGGATGGTGTGCAGGACTTCGCGGGCGAGGCCGCGGCCGGCCCACAGTTGGACCTGTAGCCCGACTTCGTCCACCAGGGTCATGCTGCTGTAGTTGCGCTGGAGTTTGTCGACTTTGAGCGCGAAGGCGATGTAGCTCCCGACCATGGCCGGGGGCACGTCCAGTTGCCTGAGCACGACCCCGGTCGCTTTCATGACCGCGTGGTTGTGTTCCTGCGTCACCCGGAATCGCTCGACCTGCTCAGGTACGGTCAGGTTCGGAGACAGGTTCGCGTAACCATCCCGAAGCGATTCTTCGTATTCGGCAACGATGCTGTCTATGTCCTTGGACATCATGGACCCCCTGGGATTGTAGATTTGAGATTCCGGATTTGAGATTGAAACCGCTGGGACAGTCCCTTGCTGGTACAGTCCCGGGTTTCGCTATCCGTGGTCATCTGTGTTTATCCGTGGTTGGTACTTTCCCTGGTATCCCCAGGCGCTCCTGGCCCCGAGAACTCCAGGCGGATGAGCTGGTCCCCGATCTGCCGCATCAGGTAGCCGGACAAGCCGCGAACAAACCACTTCATCACGACCTTCTTCGCCCATTCCTCGAACTCGGGCACCGGTGCTTTGGTGATGGCATGGGACAGCTCGAACGCGAACGTCACGTACCGGTCCCGCTCGCACGGGCCGCAGTCCAGCCCTGCGACAATCCGCCGTATTGCGTCGCCCGGACCACGAGGCCGCTCACTCGGTCGGTGTCTGTGTTTCCTCGTGCTCATGTTCACCCTCCCGGCAAACTCCTCCCGGCAAACTCTCTCTTCTTTGTGTTCTTCGTGTCTTTGTGGTGAGATTCCGCTCCGGTCGGCTCGGCTACCTTTGTGCCCTTTGTGCCTTCGTGGTAAGAATCCTCTCTGCTCTGGACCCCGCCGGTTTCCGGTTGGTCATTGGGATTTGGGCCTTGGGCATTTCCTCTCTGTTTCGCCCATTCCCAGCAGTGCACGGCCAGTTTCTGCATCCTCAAGCTGTGCAGCCCGCGCGATGACCAACGGCAAAGCTGGGCTT
>CBDUZK010000321.1:0-2378 GCA_965371675.1 uncultured bacterium
GGCACGAAGAGCATTTGCCGACCGCGCAGAAGAGCCCGCGGGCGCGGCCGAGCTTCGCGGTGTGGCGGAACACCTTGATGTCGTTCGCGACCAGGGCCGCGGCAATCGTATCGCCCTCAAACCCGTACAGCGGTCTGCCTTCGAACCAGAACCGCAGGCTCCGGCCGCGCTTGAACGTCAGGACCGGGTGCTCGGTGATGCGCCGGTCGGGACTAGAGGTTCTGCTCGGCATAGCTCACCGCGTTCTCGAATATCTTCCAGCCGGACGGTTCGATTCTTCCCGTCCGCTGCCAGTGCGGATGCTGCTCGAATCGCACGAACCGTTCGGGGTGGGGCATCAGGCCGAAGATGCGGCCGGACGGGTCGCAGATACCGGTGATGTCGTCGACCGAGCCGTTCGGGTTGTCCGGGTATTCGGGCGGGTCGCCGTCATCGGTCGTGTAGCGGAACACGACCTGCCCGCGGTCCCGCAGACGGTTGAGCACCGTCTGGCTCCGGGTGATGAACCGGCCCTCGGCGTGCGCCACCGGCAGGAGGATGGTTTCGGGGAGGCCGCGGGTGAATATGCAGGGCGACTCCTCGACCCGGAGCCGGCACCAGCGGTCCTCGAACCGGCTCGAATCGTTCGTGTCGAGCGTGACCGACTGCTCGTCGAAGAGCCGGTCGAACGCGGGGAGCAGCCCGGTCTTGACCAGGACCTGGAACCCGTTGCAGATACCGAGCATCAGCCGGCCGCGCTCGTGGAACCGGACCAGCTCGTCCCGGAGATTGTGGACCAGTTCGTTGGCGAGGATGCGGCCGGAGCTGATGTAGTCGCCGTAGGAGAACCCGCCGGGCACGACGAGGATGTGGAACCGGTCGAGCGGGCGCCGGTGTCCCTTCAGGCGGTTGATGTGAACCGTTTCCACGGTCGCGCCCGCGACTTCGAACGCGTGGACCGTTTCCGCGTCACAGTTCGTGCCGGCGGCGAAGAGAACGCACACATGCACCATCAGCGCTGAAGATAGCCGGGAGCGCCCGGGTGTCAAGTGAGGTTCGCCGAAGAGCCGGGCTCCGTTGACCGGAGGCGGGTTGTCGGGTATAATGTGGTGAGACAACAGCGGCTGGAGAGTGCAGGCAGAGTAGCAAGCTTCCAATACAATCATCCGTCTGTCGGCAGCAGGCGGTAGGCAGAGAGCGTTCGCGTCTGTTCCAGGAGGTAGGTTGATGCGCCAAGTCCTGACTCTTTCGTGTGTGTTGCTGGTTTCGTCCGTGTTCGCCGTCCCGGTTGCGTGGCACAGCCGTGTGGACGGTGGCGACCTTACGGTGCGGGTTCCCGATGTCGAGTTCGGTCGGGTGAGCGAAGGCGATGTGGAGTACGCCGTCCTGAGCCTGACCGGGGCCGGGTTCTCGAATGATGTCGGACGGCCGCAGATGCCGGTGTACCGGCGGCTGATTGAGGTCCCGTACGGGGCGACGGTGACGGTCGAGGCGTACCCGGTCAGCGTGAGGCGGTACGAACTGGCCGAGCGGTTGTTGCCGCGACAGGCGTCGGTGCCCAAGACCGGTCCGGCCCCGGAGTTCGCACTCGACGGGAAGACATACGCGCGGGACGAGTTCCTGGGTGAGTTCGGCGCGGGGGTGGTCGAGGCCGGAATCATGCGCGGCCACCGGTTGGTGCTGGTCGAAGTATTCCCGGGGCGGTACACTCCGGTCCGGGGCGAGTTTGAACTGGCGACCGAGATGAAGGTCGTTGTGCGCTGGCGGGGTGCGGACTGGGTGGAGACCCGGGCCCGGGCCGAGCGCTACGACGCACCACCGTTTGCCGGACGGCTGGCGGGTGTGACGCTGAACCGCGTCCAATTCGACCTTGCCCCGCCCGACCTGCCGGTCGGTTACCTGGTCATCGTGCCGGACGAGTGGGAGGGCAACGTCGCGCCGCTGGCGCAGTGGCGCCGGCGCCGCGGGTTCCACGTGTTCGTGCGGAACCTGACCGAGGTCGGTGGCAGTTCGGCCGACGCGGTCCGTGACTATATCCAGGACGCCTACGACAACTGGCCGATACCGCCGAGCTTCGTGTTGCTGGTCGGGGACGTGGACCGGATCGGCTATTTCACCGGGCAGGGCACCGGCAGTCCGAACACGGACCTGAACTTCGGTATGGTCGAGGGCGCGGACTATTTCCCGGACATCGACGTGAGCCGGGCATCGGTGGTGACTGCGGCCCAGCTCGATTCGCTGGTGCAGAACGTACTGACTTATGAGCAGGTCGGTGGCAGCGGTGGCAGCGCGTGGTTGAACCGGGCGTATTTCATCGCTTCTTCCGACGGGGGCAATCACCAGATCGCGGAAGGCACGCACGCCTACGTGATGGCCAAGCTGCGGGCAATCAACGTCGA
>CBDUZK010000322.1:0-2371 GCA_965371675.1 uncultured bacterium
CCATCAGCACCTACAACACCAACGTCGACACTGAAGCCCCCCCGACGCTGACCTCGTGGGACCTCCGAGACCGTGTTACCCAGGTCACGGCGCCAGACGGCTCGATCACCGCGACGACGTACGAGTACGGTGGCAAGGGCCTGTTCGACACGACAATGTTCCTGAACACGCGCACCGACCCGCTGGACAATGCCCGGCGTTCGTACATCGACGTTCGCGGCAACCTGCTCGCCGTCTCGGTCGACCACGATACCAGCGGGGCTCCGCTGCGGATATCTACGAGGTTGGCCGCAACAGATAGTGACTTGACGCAAACGTACGTACCAGATAGTGACTCGACGCGAATATACTTGCCCTTGGTCGCTTCAGCGTTCGGCAATGCAGCAGTGGAGACACACCAGACGAGCTACATATACGACCCGCTTCAGCAGTTGGTCGAGGTCATTGATCCTGACGGGAACTCGACCACACACGAGTATGACCTGCTGGGTCGCCGCACCGCGACCACGACACCGGATGGCGGCAGGGTCGAGCTAACGTACGACCTCGCCTCCCAGGTCATAGCCAAGGTGACGCCGAACCTGCGCGCCGCTGGCGGTCAGATCAGCTACGCCTACAAATACGACCGGCTGGTCGGGATCTCTTACACGGACGGTACACCGAAGGTGACCTATCAGTACGGCGGACCCGACGCCCCCAACAACGGGGCCGGGCGCATCGTGCGGGTCGAAGACGGTGCTCGTACCCAGTTGCGCTCGTTTGGCCGGCTGGGCGAGGTCGTTGAGGAGACCACGACCATGCTCGTGCACAATCTCAACGACAACACTGAGGAGTGGATGACCTGGACGACGTCATCAGAATTCGACCCGTGGGGCCGGCCAAAGACTCTGACCTACCCGGACGGGGAGGTTGTCACCTATGGGTATGACTCTGGCGGACTGGTCGCCTCGGTGGCGGGCGAAAAGGCCGGCACCGCCTATCCCTACATCGATCGGCAAGAGTATGACAAGTTCCTCGCCCGCCGGTTCCTGGAAACTGGTAACGGCGTCGTGACGGAGATCCTCTACGACTCAAAGACCCGGCGTCTGAACCAGATGATTACCGACGCACCGGGCCGGCGGGTGCAGGACATCAACTACACGTACGATCTTGTGGGCAACGTGCTGGCCGCCGGCAATGCAGCTCCGGCACCGACACCGGATTTGATGGGCGGCACGAGCCAGCAGACGTTCGTCTATGATGACCTCTACCGGCTAGTTTCTGCGGCGGGGACCTACGACTTTGCGCCCGGCAAGCACCGGGAGTACACCGACTACCTGGTCTATGACAATCTGGGCAACATAATCCACAAGAGCCAGACCGACACGGTGTTCGACAACCCGGAGGAGGGCATACCGCAGGACAAGACGACGTACAATCAGCTATATGACTATGCTGCTGCACCGCACCAGCCAACCCACATCGGCGACCGGTCGTATACGTACGACGCCAACGGAAATCTGACCGGCTGGACCGATGATACCAGCGGCCAGAACCGCACGGTGACCTGGGATGCGGAGGACCGAGTCACGAGTGTGGCCGATGAGGGCGGCACGACGCGGTACAAGTACGATGATGAAGATAGGTTGGCGATCGAACGCGGACCTGAGGGTGAGACGTCGTTTGTCAACCGCTTCTACACGGTGCACAACGGAACCGTGCCGTGGAAGCACTTCTGGGCGGGCACCGAACGGATAGCGACGAAGCGGGAGATGCCCGAGGACGAATTCGAGCACATGCTGTACTTCCTCCACAAGGATCTGCTCGGCAGCACCAACTTTGTCACCGATGAGAATGGACTGGTGTTTGAGTACCTCGAGTACTTTCCCAGCGGTGAGACCTGGGTAATGGAGCACAGCGATATCTACCGGGTGCCCTACCTCTACAGCGGCGGCTACTATGACGAGTTCCGCGAGCATTACAACTTTTGGCCGCGCTGGTACGAGCCGCGAGACCAACTGTTCTACAGTCCAGATCCAGCGCTCGTGCAGTCGCCGAGAGCACCGATAAGCGACCCGGCGTTGCTCGCGGCTTATACCTACGCAGAAGACAACCCGCTACGGCTGGTCGAGCGCGGCGGCCCGGCGCCAGAGGACGTTCAAAAAGGCTTCCTGGCCGCGTTTTCCCGGCCGAACGGGTCACTGGACATGGCCAAGGCACGACTGTTCAAAGCTCTGGTCCAGCAACAAGCCGGCGAGCGGTAGTCCGCGAATACATCACGGCTAGTCGCCCGGATCGCTGCCGATCCGAAGGGCTCGGCAGAGCGGGCATTGTCATTTCTTGCTACTAAGAAATAAAACCTCTGTCATTCTGAACGGAGCGCAGCGGAGTG
>CBDUZK010000323.1:0-2349 GCA_965371675.1 uncultured bacterium
TCCTGCGCCGGGAAGAAGCCCGCACCGCGCTGAGCGCGGCCGGGGACGCGGACGGAATCATCGCCACCATTGCACAGTATGAATAATGCCCGCCCGGACGCGCTGACCGCCTTCCCCGGGGCGCGATGACCACCGACTACGCGTTTGACCGGGCCCGGGCCGAGATCTCGGCCCTGCTCGCGGCCCACGACCTCCCGGTCGCACCCGAAGACATCCGGGACGCGGGAGGCGACAGCGCGGCCGACCTTGCCGTCCCGCTGTTCAAGGCCGCGAAGCAGCTCAAACGCAACCCGATCCAGCTTGCGGAAGAAATCGCCCCGACCATTGACCTGACCGCCACCGTGTTCGCGAGCGCGGACGCCAAACGCGGCTACCTCAACTTCACCCTCGACCCGGCCCGGTTCAACCGCGCGGTCACGGCGGACTTCCGGCGCGACCCGGAAGCCTACGGCCGCTCCGACGTCGGGGCCGGCCGGACCATCGTCATCGACTACTCCTCCCCCAATATCGCCAAGCCGTTCTCGGTCGGCCACCTGCGCTCGACCATCATCGGCCAGGCCCTGCACAACGTCCTCACCTGGCTCGGGTACACGATCATCGGCGACAACCACCTCGGCGACTGGGGCACGCAGTTCGGCAAGTTGCTCTGCGCTTACAACCTCTGGGGCGACGAAGCCGAACTCGCCCGGACCTCGACCGGCCACCTGCTCCAGCTCTACGTCCGCTTCCACGAGGAAGCGAAGCAGGACCCGGCCCTCGAACAGCAGGCCCGGGACTGGTTCCGCCGGCTCGAAACCGGTGACCCGCAGGCCCGTGAACTGTGGCAGCGGTTCGTCGAACTCAGCAGCGTCGAGTTCGGACGCATATATGACCTGCTCGGGGTCAGCATCGACGAGACGCTCGGCGAGAGCTTCTACCAGGACCGGCTCGACGAACTGGTCGAACGCGCGCTGAACTCCGGGGTGGCCCGCCGCGAGCAACCACCCGCGGCACCCGGCGACGCCGGGGCCTCGGCGCCGGAAGGGGAAACCACCATCATCCCGCTCACCGAACAGGGCATCGACACGCCCCTGATTCTCCGCAAGTCGGACGGCACCAGCCTCTACGCGACCCGTGAAATCGCCACCGCCGAGTACCGCATCGAGCGCTGGCGCCCGGAGCGACTCCTCTACGTGGTCGGCAACGAACAGGAACTGTACTTCCGGCAGCTCAACCTGGCCCTCAAACTGCTCGGTCACGACACGCCGGTGGTCCACGTCCGGTTCGGACTCATCCGCCTGCCCGAGGGCCGGATGTCCACCCGGGCCGGCCGCGTAATCCTGCTCGAAGACGTCATCGCCGAGGCAATGCGCCGCGCCCGGGCAATCGTGGCCGACCGCGACATGACCGACGAAGACAAGGACCGGGTCGCCCGCGTCGTCGGCATCGGCGCAATCAAGAACGCGGACCTGTCCCAGAGCCGCATCAAGGAAGTCGTCTTCACCTGGGACAAGATGCTCGCGCTCGACGGCGACTCCGCGCCCTACCTCCAGTACGCCCACACCCGGTGCCGCTCAATCCTGCGTAAAGCCGCTGACTTCGACCCGGCCGGGAATATCGACCCCGGGCTTCTGGTCGAGCCCGAAGCCGCGGCCCTCATCCGGCAGATTGCCCGGTTCCCGGATACGATTGCGGCCGCGGCCGCCAGCTACGAGCCGCACCGGATTGCCGGCCGGCTCTACGCCATCGCGCGCGACTTCTCCGCGTTCTACAACAAAGTCCCGGTGCTCAAGGCCGAACCGGCCGAACTGCGCCACGCGCGCCTGTTCCTGGTCAGCATGACCGGCACCGTGCTCCGCCTCGGCCTCGCGCTGCTCGGCATCGAAGTCCCGGACCGGATGTGATGACCACCGGCCTGAACCTCACCCCCTGCCCGCCCGGTCAAACAGACAGGACCCGACATGCCTGAAGCCTACTTCGACCACGCAGCCGCGACGCCCCTGCTGCCTGAGGCGTTGGCGGCGATGAAGCCGTTCCTCACCACCCACTTCGGCAACCCCCAGAGCATCCACGGTCGCGGCGTACAACCACAGCAGGCGGTCCAGGCCGCCCGTGAACAGGTGGCCGCGCTCATCAACGCGAAACCCGATGCCATTGTGTTCACCGCGTCCGCGTCCGAGTCCAACAGCTACGCGCTCAAGGGAATCGCCCGCGCCCGACGGAACAAAGGCCGGCACGTCATCGTATCCGCAATCGAGCACACGTCCGTGCTCACCCCGGCCCGCACCCTTGCCGGCGAAGGCTTCGAACTCACCGAACTGCCGGTGGACAAACACGGACTGGTCGACCCGGCAACGCTCGAAGGCACCA
>CBDUZK010000324.1:0-2345 GCA_965371675.1 uncultured bacterium
CCGTCGAACCAGTCGGTCGTGTCTGCGTCCACAACCGTATCCTCAGTGCCGAAGTAATCCTCAATCAAACGGGTGCTGTCGCTTGGCGTGGCACCGGACGTATCCTTCTCCCACGAGAAGGTCTGCAACTGCAGCAGCACCAGCGGCACGTCCGACCGGCCGCCGGGAGGGATAACTACGTCCAGCACGCCGGTGGGGTAGTTGGGAATGAACACTTGGACATACCCGGCGTTATCGTCCATCCCGAGTTCGACGTACTTCTGCTCCGGATTGACCGCAGCCTCAAACAGGCCCGAGCCATGCAGCGAACCGGGCACCGGGTCCAGCACCAGTTCGATGCAGGCGGAACTCTCCGGCGCAAGGCTCTTGGTCCTGCAGGCCTGACCCAGCGAATCGCCGTTGTGAGAGAACACAACCCAAGTGGGATTCTCCTCGTCAATCGAATCAGGACTCAGGTATCCGGGCGTTGCCCGGTTGCCCTGGTTCTCCACCCAGACCTGAATCGTATCCGCGTACCCGACAACCGGATACCCAGACGCAAACTTCACGCTGTCCACCACCAGGTCCGGACGGCTTGCCGAATCGGTCTCAGTGATAAACACCGGCCGTTCGTCCAAAGCCAGTTCCAGCCAACCGTCAAGACCGGGTTCCACGGGCAGCACAGGCGGTGGGCCTTCATCATACGCCAGCAGCTCCCCGACAAGCTCATCACATCTGACCGGTATTCCCACGTCCACCGGCCCGCCGCCCACACC
The DNA here is from genome assembly GCA_965371675.1 of uncultured bacterium. GTDB lineage: Bacteria > Hydrothermota > Tepidihabitantia > Tepidihabitantales > Tepidihabitantaceae > DSBX01. Next base: position 756 of record CBDUZK010000324.1, read on the forward strand.
GCCGTTCTTCCAGCACACCCACATTCGCGTGCTGTCATCCGGGTCCTCGAACTCGTAGACCCGCACCGAATCGTCCCGTGCATCGCCCAACAGCACACGATCGTTGAGTCGTGCGCCTTCCAGTTCGTCGATTAGATGCCTGTCCGCCCAGGCCGCCTTGCGAAAGTCAAAGTTCTCCTCCAGCAGGGCGAACTGCTGCGGGCACGGCGTCGAGCTGTACGCGCTTGAGTCGTGTAGCTGCCACCAGAACACACGGTCGTACTTGCCTCCAGGGTACGCCTGACTTCCCACCGCCGAGGTATAGAACGCACTCAAGTTGCAGGCCACCGCCTCTTGGCTGTGCGCCTGGTTGCTGTCGGGTTTGTACAGCGGCCACCCGACCTCGGTTGCCCATAGCTCTACGGCCCGGTCGCCGATGACCGACCAGAGCGCATCAAGGTCCTCTCTGAACCTGACCGTGCTGAAGAGTGAGCAGGCCCTGACGCCGGCGTGTTGGTACGGGTGCACCGAGATGACATCGAAGCAACTGTCACCGCTCAGGTCAACCATATCCTCAATCCAGTCCACCATCCCGTCTACATCGCCTTGCCCCGACGCTTGGGCCGCTGCTCCGGCAACGATCTTCCGGGCCGGACTGAATGTCCCCGCAATCTGCCTCGCGACGTAGCACATCCTGACGTACAGGCTGCACCTTTCCCACCGGTCGTCGATCGGGTCGTCCGGGCTGCCGTAGCAGTGAGTGTCGGGATTCCCGAAGTAGGTGCTGTGGTCATTTGCTTCGTTCCAGACCTCCCAGTACGTGACCAGCGAACACCGGGTCATGACACTCTCGACATACACGGCCCAGTGGTTGGTCTGGCCGGCACCGGGCCAGAGGTTGCGGGGCGGATACATGGTCGGGTCGTCAGGATTCCCATCAAGTGCATACGCAGGCTTCGAGGAGTAGAACTCCGAGCCATAGCACAGTATGCCCAAAACCTTGAACCCGTGGCTGTCGTACATGTGCATCTTGCTTCCGAACTGATCCAGATTCCACACGCCGGGTGCGGTTTCCGCGGCCTTCCAGTTTGCGAAGCCGTCCCGGATCCACCGCAGGCCAACGCTGTCTGCCCGGTCAAGCACAGTGTTGCCGCCTGTCTCGCTGAACGCGAAGATACCGCAGTTCGCTCCCCACCTACCGGACCCGGTCGTGTCCTGCGTGCCCACTATGCGGCAGATCAGGTCCGCCGGATTCGGCACGATGTCGTTGGGTATAGCTCCCCACGGATACGGGTCGTCGAGCCTGTAAACGAAGTTCACCGAATCACCGGTGCTGTGGCTGACCTTCAGCAAGTACTCCTTGCCCTTCGTGAATCGCCTGCTCCCATCGTAGAATGAGTCGCAGCGCACCCACTGCCAGCCCTTCGCCGGAACGGATTCGTCACCCAAGCAGACAAGGAAGTTCGTCGCCTTGTCACGTATCTCAAACCGGTACAATCCCTCCGCGCTCAGTTCCGCGCAGAACCACTCGATGTAGGCTATGCTATCGACGTTGGCAACGAACGTCTGGCGAATGCCGTGCTGCTGGTCGCCAGCCACCTTGCCTTGATG
>CBDUZK010000325.1:0-2344 GCA_965371675.1 uncultured bacterium
GGTAACCATTCCGGGCTCAGAGGAGGCTATCTGTACTGCACGCGACCGGTCCGGTCTGTCACGCCCGCTGTGGGCGTATACCTTGATATCCCAACACTGAAGACAACTGCCCGCCGACCGCTGCTCTGTCACATGGACATTGGCCCTTGCATGTGCTATCCTGAGCCACTATGAACATCACCCTGCTGTTCTGGAGGGGACGACTCGGGGGATGTTTCGCACTAGTCGCGGTTCTGCTTGCCCTGCTCACGCCGTCATCTGCCGACGGTCAGTGGCTGGAAGGCGTCATCAATCTGCCCGACTCGCTCGGCGGGGCCCTGTGGCCGACTCGAATCGCCTACGACTCCGCCGGTGGCAGGCTCTACGTGTCGGGTCGCTACGGACAGGCAGTTGTAGTGATCGACCTGGCCACCCGCGAGAAGGTCGCGCGGATTCCCGTGAACTACGACCGTTCAGCGGGCGGGACCAACGAGTTGTGCTACGACCCGACCGCGAATAGACTCTACGTCACTCTCCGCGGGTACGACACGGTCCGGGTGGTTGACTGCGCGGTTGACAGCGTGGTCCGCTCCATCTGGGTGGAAAACGGCGCCCGGGTGATGCTGAGTAACCCGGCCCTGAACAAGCTCTACTGCGGCGGCTCGGACATCCTGACCGTGGTCGACTGCACGGCGGATACGGTCGTCGCAACCCTGCAGGTGGGCTACTGGCCGGAGTTTCTGTTCCTCTCCGAGGCCGGCGACAAGCTCTACTGCGCCACCAACTACTGCGTATGGGTCATCGACTGCCGGGCCGATACGGTTCTCACAGTCCTGCCTCTGCCCGGGGCTCCCATCGCCGGCTGCTACAACCCGGTGTACGACAAGCTCTACATCAGTGACCTGTCCTCGGCCGTGACCATCATTGACTGCGGCGCGGACTCGGTGCTGGCAGTCTTCGCCGACCTCGGCGAATCGTGGGCACTCTGCTGCAACCCGGTCGACGGCACGGTGTACTGTGCGGCGGGGTACGACTCGGTGTTCGCCATCGACGGCGAGACCGACCGCATAACCGCCGCCGGCGGCACCGACTGGTGCCCGCAGGGCATGGCCTGCAACCCGACCATGAACACCCTCTACGTGTCCTGCGCGGACCGCAAGCAGGGCCCGGGGGCAGGCAACCCGGTCATCGACGTCATGGACTGCACCCTGCTCGGGGTTTTCGACCGCATCAACATGCCCGACAGTGCGCCGATTGCCTGTCTGCCCGCGCACGACCTGCTGGTCTCTTTCCACAAGGACCTCCACGCGGTGTCGTTCATCGACACCCGCGTGAACCAGGTCGTAGATACCTGCTATGTGGCCAGCCACCCGAGGGTCGGATGCTACAACCCGGTGAACAACAAGGCGTACTTCGTCGACTGGCACAGCAATTTCTCGATGGTCCTCGACTGCTCCGCCGGGAATGTGACCAGACTGGTGCCGAGCGGACGATGGAGTCGCGGGCTGTATCACGACCCGGTTGTCAACAAGGCCTACATCGCCGAGACCGGCACCCACCAGTTCCCGTGCTCGACCGTCATGGTGCTGGACGGCGTGTCCGACTCCGTCCTCGCGCGGCTCCACGTCGGAGCCTGGCCTAAGAACATGTGCGGCAACCCCGCGCGGGGCAAGGTCTACTGCCGGGTGGACGGCGGGCTGGCGGTTATTGACGCCGTGACCAACACCGTGCTCCGGCAGGTCCCCCTGCCGGCTGACGATATCTCCGGGTGCATCATCTACAACCCGGTGACCGACCGGGTCTACTGCACCGGACGCGACCGCAGCGATGCCGACTGGATGAGGGTGATTGACAGCCGGACCGACAGCGTGGTGCTTTCTCCCTGGATTCCGGCCGCGGTCTCCGGCGCGCTGTTGATTCCGCGCTACAACAAGCTCTACCTTGCCAACGGTATGCACCAGATTGTGTATGACTGCAATCGCGACACGGTCATGGGCGTGGTCCGGCGCGCGGGGCTCCTCAGTTCATTCCGCTACAACCCCAAAGACGACAAGGTGTACCTTGCCTCCCGTGGCATGCCTGCTGGACTCTACATCGTCGATGCTGCAACCGACAGCACCCTCAGGTTCATCGAGCACATGGGCGGGCCGGCAATGGTGCTTTACGATTCTCTGCACAATCTCGTCTATGTGTCCGAGTTTACGGCCGACCGCGTGGCGCTTGTATCCGGAACGTCGGACAGCATCGTGCAGTACGTGGACGTCGGCAGGAGCCCGCAGGACATGGTCTGGAATTCTCGGGACTGCCGTACCTACGTCATCTGCAAGTTCAACAGCGCGCTGTACGTCATCCGGGACACGACCGG
>CBDUZK010000326.1:0-2343 GCA_965371675.1 uncultured bacterium
GCCGACAGCGCCCTGCTCGTCCTCGCCCTCGAACCCGGACTCCAGGTCCATAACTACCCGAACCCGCTCGAAACCAGCACCCGTTTCGTCATCGGGCTGCCGGAAGACGGCACGCTGAACCTGATCGTATACGACCGCACCGGACGAATGATCAAACGCGTGGTCGACTCCGAGGACATCTCCGGGCCGGTAGTGCGCGAGATCGTCTGGCGCGGGACCAACGAACACGGTGAACTGGTCGCCCCGGGGACTTACACCTACCTGTTGGAGTTCATCCGCGGAAACCGGAGTGACCGCATCCTAAGGAAGCTAGTGGTGGCGCGGCAATGATCACCGGTAGCCTCACCGCCCTGTCGTTGCTTCTGGCCATATTCGACTTCGGCGGCGAAGGCACGACCGCCCTGCCTTTGCTCAGGGTCGGACAGGGTGTCCGGGCGGCTGCGATGGGCGAGTCATACCTGGCTCTCGCCGACGACGCGAGCGCGCTCTACTGGAATCCGGCCGGACTCGGCCGGGTCGGCGACTACTACATAGGACTCTCACATCACCAGTGGTTCGCCGCAATCAAGGACGAACTGCTGCATCTCACCTTCCCGGGTCGAACCGGCGCTTTCGGCATCGGGCTGGTCTACAGCGGCGAACCCGACATTGAATACTGGTCGCCCGAGAATCAACCCGGCGGCACGTTCACGACCTGGAACGGCGTAGCCTCAATCGGCTACGGAGGAACGATTGCACACAACTGGCACATCGGGCTCGGGCTCAAGGGCTTCTACCAGAGTCTGCACACCGTTGCCGGCTACGGTGGTGCGCTCGACGTGGGCTTCATCGGTCGACCTCTCCCCTTCGCGAGCTTCGGTATTGTCGGCCGCAATATCGGCCTCATCCGGTATGGTTCAACCTGGGAGGACATCCCGACCGAGGTAGGCGTCGGGGCCAGTTTTGACTGGTCGCACCTGACTGCGACCGTCGATGCCGTCCATCCGCTCGACGGTTCGATCAACTGTCGGGCCGGGCTGGAATATGTGCCGGTTCCGGCACTCGCTCTCCGCGTCGGCTACCGCACCGGGCCGGCCGACCTGGCCTCCCTGGGTTGGCTCAGCGGCCTGACCGGCGGGCTCGGTCTCCACGCCGGACCGCTTGCAGTCGACTACGCGATTACCCCTTACGGCGCGCTCGGGCTCGTTCACCGGGTCGGCTTGAGCCTGCAATTCGAACCCCAAGGCTCGGGCCGCGTTATCATCCGCACTGTCGAAGCCGGAACCATGGAACCGATCCAGGCACGCGTGACACTCGACGGGGTTCGAACTTCCACCACGCTCACGGACAAGCTCGGTCGCTACGATGTCACCGGCCTGCTGCCCGGCAACCTGATCATCAACACGACCGTACCCGGGCACATCTCGCGTTCCGATACCATGCTCATCCTCGGTGACCGCCAGCAGTTCGCAACCATCGACCTGAAGCTCACCGAATACGGGCACATCTGGATCGCCCTGTACGACGGTGAACGAAACAAACCCGTCGGCGGCACGGCTGCCTACTCCGGGCCGATCTACGGAGAACAGGAAATACCGGGTAATCCCGGGAGTGCCGCGATCCGGAACGTACCTACCGGCACGTACGTCCTGACAATCTCCGGCCCGTCAGCCGATTACTTCACCCAGGCCTGCACAGTTGAGGTCTTGCCGGGTGCGGTTGCAGAACGACGCTTCAACCTGTCCCGCCACCAACGGACTCCTGACAAGCCGGCCCCGACCGGCTTTGAGAGCGTCCTCTTCGACAGCGGCAGTACCGTGCTGGGTTCAGCGGCGCAGGCAGTCATGGCAAACGCTGCCACCATCCTCCGCGCCAACCCCGCCATGGTGATCGAACTTGCCGGACACACGGATCCAACCGAAACCGGAAACGCCGAGCATCCTTCCGCCTGGGAGCTTTCTCAGGCCCGGGCCGGTGCCGTGCGCGACCTGCTGACCAAAACCCTGGGTGTCGATGCAGCCCGGCTGATTGCCCGCGGGTACGCAGACACTCAACCAGCGGGCACCAACGATACCGAGAGCGGTCGAACCCGCAACCGCCGCACCGAGTTCCGCATCATCGAACAGTAACCGACCAATGATACGGCCACGCGCCGCCGCCGGAGCGGCGCGCTCCTGAACCGGAATCACGGCAGTAACGGTTTGCATTCGACATCTCACAATCTCCCGAGTATGCGAGATGTCCCTTGACACAAAAAAAGAACAACCTAAGATGAGCACGTATCAACAAAGGAGGTCCGATGGCATGCATGAAGCGCGGCACCAAGAAGGTCGCCAAGAAGAAGGTCGCCAAGAAGAAGGTCGC
>CBDUZK010000327.1:0-2342 GCA_965371675.1 uncultured bacterium
CCTGCGTCAGGTCGATGTCTCTCCGGGATGGTACTACGGTGATCGGTCCAAACTCCTCCTGCACGAAGGCCGCAACAAGCTCTACTGCGTGCAGGGCGACGAAGTCACGGTTGTCGATTGTGCCGCGGACACGGTCATCGCCCGCATCGAACTGCACGGTCACGATGGAACTGCCTGCCTGTCCGCAATCGCGGACCGGCTCTACTGTGTGGGCGACTACGATGACCGAATCACGATCATCGACTGCGTCACCGACAGCCTGGTGCAGGCCGTCACAGCGGGACACAGAGTGCGCGCCCGGTGCTGTGATTCGGCCGGCCGAACCTGGTTCTCGACCAACTGGGCGAACAACGGCATCATCGGCAGCATCGTGGGCGATACCGTAACCGCCTCAATTCCTGTTCCCGGCTGGGGTCGCGCCATCTGCTACAACCCGGTCAACGACCGGATCTATGCCGCGGTCGGACCCGACCTGCTAGTCATCGACCCGGCCCGGAAGAGCATCGTCGGCATCGTGGACCTCGAATCCCTGGGTCCGGCCGATGGACTATGCATCAACACCATCAACCGCAAACTCTACGCCCAGACGACAGACCACATAGTCATCGTCGATTGCGCGAGCGACAGCGTACTCACCCATCTGCCTGTACCCGCCGGACGTTGGGACACAGACCTGTTTTACAACCCGGACGCCAATTGCGTCTACTACGCACACGCCGAACAACTCGAAGTCATCGACTGCACAACTGACACAATCATCATCCGGTTCAACGTTGGAGACAGCTGGCCTATTCTTGCCTTCTCTCGCACATCGCACCGTCTGTATCGCGCGGGCCTCAGCGAAATCGCGGTGTTCCACTGCCCGCCACCGGCCCATGCCGCAATCGGCGAAACCGGGCCGACACTCATCAGCCGGGAGATCACCCTGCTCGGCACCAGCCCCGCGGACCTGATTGACGTCACCGGGCGCCGGGTCCTGCAACTCACGCCCGGGCTCAACCGGCTCGACGTGCTCCCGGCCGGGGTCTACTACCTGCACCGCCCGATTGACCGCTACACCCAGAAAGTCATCCTCCGACCCTGAACTCCAGGCCGGATTAAGGATTCTGGACTGCGGCTGCGATAGCTGCCGCTTTGATCCGCCGCAGCATCGCCCCGGAAAAGGAAAGGCGGCAGCCCTGCTGCCGCAGTCCATATGCGGATGGGGACATGACCTCATCCCGTCCTCGGGATGGGAATCGTGTCCCCGACCGGGGACGACCTTCCGCATTCTGCATCCTGCACTCTGACCTCCGACTTCTCATCCCGTGGTACTCTCCGGTCCGCATGCGCCGCAGACGCAGTCCAAGCCGCAGCATATCGGCCCACCGCATCCGCTTGACCATCCGAACACCCGGTCATATAATCGCGTGCGTTGCACCCTGTACGAACTCAGACACCCCGGACGACAAGCACGCCGTTGCTCGTGAACGGCCGCGACTGGCTGGTCGCGTTCCTGGTCACCTGCGCGGTCTTGACCCTCGTGACACCGTCCCTGGCCCAGGACAGCATCCCGGCCGACGAAATCTGGATTCGCCTGGTCGCCACCAGCGGCAGCAAACGACTGAGCCTGGTCCTCGCCCCGTTCGACACCATCGGCGAACTCCACCCGGACCTGGTCACCAACCTCGAGGGGGTCCGCTCGGTGCTCGAAGCCGACCTGGGGTTCTCCCTGCACTTCATCCTCCAGGAGCCGGATTCGGGCGTCACGTTCGACTACGAGACCGACCCGGCCCGGATCGACCTGGCAAAGTGGGCTTCCATCGGCGCGGAGATACTGCTCTGCGCCGACATGAAAGCCAAGCCTTCGGGCCCGGTGCTGGAAGTCCGGCTCTATGACCTCGAAAGCAACAAGCGCATCGCCACCAAACCCTACCCCCATCGCGCGGGCTGGCGCTGGCTGGCGCACGAAGTGGCCGATGACGTCATCCGGCTCCTCACCGGGAAGGAGGGCGTCAGCCGAACCCGCCTCGCCTTCGCACGCCGCCTCGACCCGGACCGCAAGGAGATTGCGCTGGTCGACTACGACGGCGCCGGCCTGAGGCAACTCACCGAGTCCGGCGGTATCAAGCTGTTTCCCGACTGGTCGCCGGACGGTTCCCGCATCGCCTACTGCGCGTACGGCTCGGTCTCGCTGAATATATACAGCCTCGACGTCGCGCGGCGCACCCGGAGCGCGGTCAGCGAGCGCGCGGGCCTGAACACCACGCCCGCATGGTCCCCGGACGGCCGGACGATTGTCGCGTCACTCAGCCACTCCGGCCAGTCCGATATCTACACGATGAACGTCGACGGCAAGCAAC
>CBDUZK010000328.1:0-2302 GCA_965371675.1 uncultured bacterium
AGGTGATGTCCGCGGCCTGGCTGACCGGGTAGCCGAGGAACCCGTACGGCATCTTGTCCTCGAAATGGTGCTGGGCCGCCTCGGTCTTGATGGTCGGATTGTGGAAGAGCTGGTTCACGGTGACCAGGTTGGCGTAGAAGATGGTCAGCTCGGCGATTTCCGGGACCATGGTCTGAATGAACAGGGTCGATTTCTCCGGGTCCACGCCGCAGGCGAGGTTATCCATGGCCACGTTCAGGATGTCCGCGCGCAGACGTTCGGGTCGGCCGAAGTTCGTGGTCAGGGCCTGCGCGTCGGCGATGATGATGAACGTGTCGTACTCATCCTGCAACTGCGCACGATTGGCAACCGAGCCGACGTAATGCCCGAGGTGCAACGGGCCGGTCGGCCGGTCGCCGGTAAGGATTCTCTTCTGTTGCATCCCGGCGATTATAGCCGGCCGCGTGTAGGGGTCAAGGACAGCCCGGTGCGTCAAGGGGCGGTACTCACCGCCAGCAGAGGGAATGACCAAGGTCCAGGCCTCAATGACCAAAGAGGACGGGGAAACCGCCAAGGTCGCCAAGAGGATGAAGTATAGAGGAATGAGGAGAGAGGACGGAGGAGTGAGGATTTCGCGGGCGCGGCCCAATCTCAAATCTAGAATCTCAAATCCCCGACGGGTTTTGTTGACAACCAATATAGTTCATATAACGTATTATATACATGATGTATAATTCAGATATCCGAGATACCGGGTCGATTGGCGCCGGGCTGGTATGTGTGACCGGCGCGACCGGGCACGTGGGCAACGTGCTGGTTCGGGAACTGGTGGCGCGCCGGCGCCGGGTGCGGGCACTGGTGCCGGGATTCGAAGACGGGGCCGTGCTTGAACACCTCGGCGTGGAACAGGTGCCCGGCGACGTGCGCGACTTTGACTCGCTCGTCAGCGCCTTCCGCGGCGCGGACGCGGTCTACCATCTTGCCGGCATCGTTACCGTGTCCGGCGGGAAGCGGCGGCTCCTGATGGACGTGAACGTGCGGGGCACGCGCAACGTCGTGCGTGCGTGCCTGGAAGCCGGTGTGCGACGCCTGGTCTACACCAGCTCGGTGCACGCGCTCGAAGAGCCCGGGCCCGGGATCCCGGTGCGCGAGACCACCGGGTTCCGGCCCGAGCGGCTGTTCGGGGATTACGCCTGGTCAAAAGCCCGGGCCAGCATCGAGGTGCTCAAAGGGGTTCGCCAGGGGTTGGACGCGGTCATGGTGTTTCCGTCCGGCATCGTTGGGCCGCACGACTACCGGCTGTCCGAACTCGGGACCCTGTTCCTCGGCTTCGCCCGGGGCCGGATGAAAGCATACGTTGACGGGGCCTACGACTTCGTGGACGTCCGGGACGTGGTAGATGGAATCCTGTCGGCGATGGAAAACGGGCGGACCGGTGAAGGGTACATCCTGTCCGGGCACCGGGTGACGGTGCGCGACATGATGTGGGTGCTGCACGAAGTGACCGGGATACCGGTCCCGAGATTCCGGTCCCCGATGTGGCTTGCCCGGCTCGGGGCCCGCGTTTCCCCGCTCTGGTACCGGCTCAGCGGCGACAAGCCGCTCCTGACCAGGTACAGCCTGCGCGTGCTCGGGTCGAACTGCCTCGTCGACTGCGGCAAGGCGGTGCGTGAACTCGGATACCGGTGCCGGCCCTTCCGGGAGACGGTGATTGACACCATCGACTGGTTCCGGAGTGTCAGGATGCTGTCGTTGTCTGCCCGTGGCCGGACCGGATGATGCTCTGCGCATTGATGTTCCTGTCGGCCCTCACGGTCGGCCCGACTTCGGTTGACTCATCCCTTGCCCGGGCTGAGCGTCTGTTCCTCAATCACCACCTTCACCGGGGCTGGTTCGACTCGGCTTCAGTCCTGCTCGCCGAGGTCAGGCGGGTTGAGCCCGGGAACCAGTCCGGTCTCGCGCTCCGGGTCAGGTTCACCATTCGGCGCGGCGACTGTGCCGGGGACCCGGCTGTGAAGCAGCGATTCTACAGGAGCGCGGCAGCAGCCGCCGACACACTCCGCAAGCTCAACGACGCCAATCCTGAGGGTCATTTCTGGTGGGCGACAGCTCGGGGCCGCATCGCTGAACATGCAGGTATCATGAAATCGCTCTCAATGGTCGGGCCGCTCAAGCGCGAGTTCGTCCGGGCGCTCGTTCTGGATTCAAGGTTCGTTCCCGCGTACTATGCGCTTGGCCGGATGTACTACGAACTGCCGGGCATTGTCGGCGGCAGCCTGGACAGGGCGGCGGGATACTACGAACAAGGGCTGGCAATCGACCC
>CBDUZK010000329.1:0-2301 GCA_965371675.1 uncultured bacterium
AGTCAGGGACAGCAACCGCGTGACCCGCCGCTTCTGCTTGAACAACTCGGTCCGGCCCTTCAACGCCGCCAGCCCGGACTCGACGTCGGTCCCGACCGAAGCCAGGTCATCGGAAAACGCCCGCTCCATCTGGGCCAGCCGGGTGACGAACATCTCGTCCGGCCCGGGCTGGTTCAGCGCGGCCCGACCCCGGTCGGTCACAACCAGCAACCCGGAATCGCGGTCACACCAGCCCTTCTTGGTCAGCCACTTGATTTCGGCCCGGACTTCCTTGCGCCCCAGCAGCTTCGGCAGTTCCTGGAACGACACCGAACCGCCGTGGGCGATAATCGCGGCCAGGGCCAGCTTCTCCGGGAAACCGTCGCGGCTCACCTGCGCGCCCAGCTCGGTGATGACGAACTCCTCGCGGACGATTTCCTCAATCGCGACCAGCCCGTGCTCGGAAAGCAACTTCGCCGCGGCCATGACCAGCGACTGGTCCAGCCCACACGCCGCGACCAGCTCAGCCACCGTCCGCTTCGCGCCCGGCTCCAACGCGCTCAGCAGTTTATACTCATGCTCCGGCAGTTTCTTCATGCCCGGCTACTATGCCCGAAACACCAGCGAAGTCAAGGCTGCGCCGGTGGGGACATGACCCAATCCCGTCCTCGGCATTGGGATCGTGTCCCCACAGACGAAATCTAGAATCTCAAATCTAGAATCCAGATTCTCCCATAGCCCGTGTCCCCGCAGCCGGGGGCTCGCACCATTGACAGCCATACACCCGCCACTATCCTCCCAACAGTGACTCTGGATACGCGCCGGGAAGGCCTGAACAGAACTGCCGACATGGCGTGTGGGTTATCTCGTGCGAACCTGCGCGCCCGGACTGACGTTGCATGTCTGCAACTCGGTACCGTTGGGGAATCGAGGAATGAACTCGACGCCTCGTTTGAGCGACGCGGCGGGGAGTAGACTGTGAACATGCCCCTGAGAGTGTTCGTCAGTTCGGTGCAGAAGGAACTACAAGCCGAGCGCGAAGCGCTACGCGACTACGTACGCGGTGACCCACTGCTCAGTCGTTTCTTTGACTTATTCCTGTTCGAAGAGCTGCCGGCGGAGGACCGCAGAGCGGACGACGTCTACCTCGGCGAGGTCGACCGCTGCGATATCTACCTGGGGATCCTCGGCAACGAGTATGGTTACGAAGACCCCGAAGGTCTGTCCGCAACAGAGCGCGAGTTCAACCGTGCGACAGAGAAAGGCAAATACCGGCTGGTCTACGTCAAAGGGAACGAAGACTCGGCGAGGAACCCGAAGATGCTGAAGTTCATCCGCAAGGCCGAGAAACAACTGGTCAGGCGCAGATTCGTCGACACGGCCGGCCTGAATGCGCAGGTCTACGCCAGCCTTGTGCGACACCTCGAAAACGTCGGGCTGATTGCCAGCTTGCCGTTCGACGCCGCAGCCTGCCCGCGCGCAACACTGGGAGATATCTCGGCAGAGAAGGTGGCCGGTTTCCTGTCCCGCGCCCAAAGCGCACGCGGCTACTCGCTCGGACCAGACACGCCGATGCGCGACGCGCTCGTCCACTTGAACCTCACGGACGGAAACAGCCCCAATCGCGCGGCGGTTCTGCTCTTCGGCCACGAACCTCAGCGGTTCCTGCCAACCTCTGAAGTGAAGTGCCTTCACTACCATGGCACTGAAGTCCACAAACCGATACCGTCTTATCAGATCTACCGGGGTACGGTATTCGATCTCGTAGATAAGGCAGTGGACTTCGTGATGTCGAAGATCGACCGCGCAGTAGGCACCCGGGCAGAAGGGCCACAAGCACCCGTTGCATATGAGCTACCCCGTGCGGCTGTAGCCGAGGCTATCGTCAACGCCGTGGCGCACCGGGACTACTCCTCGAATGCCTCGGTTCAGGTTATGCTCTTCGCCGACCGGTTGGAAATCTGGAATCCGGGAGAACTGCCGCCCGGCCTGACGCTGGAGCAACTACGTCACCCCCACGCCTCGATTCCCCGCAACCCGCTGAGTGCCGACCCGCTGTTTCTCGCCCGTTACATCGAGAAGGCGGGCACCGGCATACTCGACATGATTGACCTGTGCCGCAAAGCGGAGTTGCCCGAACCAAGTTTCAGACAGGATGGCGGGCAATTCGTTCAGACTCTCTGGCGTGATTGGCTGACACCCGAGGTACTCGACGCTGCAGGTCTGAGCGAGCGACAGAAAACCGCCGTCGCGCACATGAAAGAACACGGCAGTATTACTAACGCTGAGTATCAACGGCTCGGGCAGGTCAAGAGCCGCCGG
>CBDUZK010000330.1:0-2281 GCA_965371675.1 uncultured bacterium
ACTTCCAGGTTCACTTCAAGCACAGCGACGACTACGGCGCGACCTGGGGTTCAAGCGTGAGCATCACCGACGACCTGATGGACGACCTCGACCACAACCGGGCTCCTGAGTGCTTTGCCCCGTCAATCGCGTGCTACGAAGACAACGTCTACGTTGTGTGCCAGGCCGGGTGGGACTCGCCCACCGAGTGGTACACGGTCGGGTTCATGATGTCGGACGACAATGGCGACAACTGGACGAGCGAGGGCATCCCGAATACCGGGGGCACGGATGAACCCCCGGACCTGGAAGATGGCTTGGAGGGCCTGTTCCCAACCATCAGCGTATCCAAGGGCGACGCCGACCCGGGTGACAAATACCTCAACGTCCTGTACCGTGCATACGACGACAGCAACGACTACCAGGTCTACTACCTGTCCGCCGGCGACATCGCCACCATGCCGGGTACCGGAGATGGTCAGGCCTGCGGCCGCACGCTCGTGCGACACCTGAAGGTCCACCCGAGTCCGGTCCGGACCGCGGCCCACATCAGCCTGGACATCGTCAGCCAGGGGATGGTGAACCTCTCCGTCTATGACGTGCAGGGCCGCCGCGTGAACTGCCTGGGCAAGGGCATACTGCCGGTCGGACCGTACCAAACCACCTGGAACGGCACCGACCAGGCCGGCAACCGGGCCAGCGCAGGCACCTATCTGGTCGTACTGAGGACCGAGACCGAGACCCTGACCCGGCCCCTGCAACTGCTGGGCAGATAGACAATGAGCCGTCCTTTCCCCGACGCTCAGCCTTGGTCCAGTAGCACCGCCGGGCTTGACGCCCGCCACACTGCAGCCTATCCTAGATTGCATATGAAGAAGCCACACAGATTCCTGTTCCTGTTGTCCTGCGTCTGCCTGCTCGCGCCTGCGACGAGGTCGCCCGCGTACGCCCAGTGCTGGGAAACATGGTACACCACACCGGGGCACGGATTGGACGTAGGCAGGAGAGTCGCGGTCGACGACTCGGGCAACGTCTATGTCACCGGGCGCAGCCGGGTCGACAGCACGCGTCTTGACATCGTCACCATCAAGTACGATTCGAACGGAGCCGAACTCTGGGTGAACCGGTACGACTACGAACAGAGGGATGACGAGCCCTGGGCCATCGCCTTGGACCGATTCGGCAACGTCTACGTGACCGGTGAGAGCCAGGTGTATGTCCCGAGCCGGGATGTGTCCGACTACGTGACCATCAAGTACCGGCCGGACGGTACCCGGGCCTGGGTCGCCCGGTACGGCGAGCGGGAAGTCAACGACGAGGCCGAAGCCATCGCAGTCGACTCATCCTGCAATGTCTACGTGACCGGAAGGAGCTGGGACCCAATCTCCGCTCGCAACTACACGACCGTCAAGTACGACTCGGCCGGGACCGAGCTCTGGGTCGCCCGGCATGACAGTGGCCGGGCCACCTACGCGGTCGCGGTCGATGAACATGGCAGCGTGTTCGTGACCGGCTATGCCGCGTGGGGTGCGCCTCTTGGTTGGGGCACGGTCAAGTACGACTCCTTGGGCAATGAAGTCTGGGCAGCGTATTTCCCTTCGGGAGACCACCCGGATGCGCTCGTCTTGGACCGCGCCGGGAACGTCTATGTGTTCGGCGACGGATTCAACGACTTCTACACCATCAAGTACGACCCCCTCGGCCGGGAAGTCTGGCGGGCCGCGTACGACGGCCCCGGCCACTCAGACGACGAAGGCATTGGTATGGTCATCGACGATTCGGCCAACGTCTACGTGACCGGCCGCAGCCGGGGCGCGAGTTCCGGCTGGGATTTCTGCACCATCAAGTACGACTCGGCCGGGAACGAACTCTGGGTGGCCCGGCTCGATACCTCGCCCGGCGGCGACCTCCCCGAGGCCATGGCAACCGACGGCAAGAGCGTCTATGTGGTCGGCAGGACCGGCCAGCGGTTCTGCACCACCCGGTATGACGCGGCAACCGGCGACCTGTACTGGGTCGCCATCTACGACCGTATCCCCGACGAGGCCGGCAATGCCAACGGGGTGACGATGGACGAAGACGGCAATGCCTACGTCACCGGCGCGCAGGACCGACCGGATACCTCTGTTGACTACCTGACCATCAAGTACCCTCCGGGCGGCGTGGCAATCGCGGAGCCGGAAGTCCGGTTGGTGCCGGTAGAACCACCCGCCGGCCTGGTGCGGGGGCTGCTGACTTTGCCCGGCCGCGCACCCGCGACCCTGCTCGACATCTCCGGTCGGGAGGTGGCAAAGCTGCAGCC
>CBDUZK010000331.1:0-2280 GCA_965371675.1 uncultured bacterium
AGGCCGACATTGCGGAAGGCGTCGGCGTCCTGCGTGAGGCGTTCGGCCCGGGGGTCGTGCAGGTCGAGGCGGCCGCGGGCCGGACCGAACGACGACGGCAGTGGCTGGCGCTCGCGGATGCGGGTGGGCCGGTCGTGGTCACCGGCACCCGGGCGGCGGTGTTCGCGCCGGTCGGACGGGTGGGCGGTATCGTCGTGCTGGACGGGCACGCGGTCGGGTTCAAAGAAGAACGCTACCCGCGCTACAATGCGCGCGACCTGGCAATCGTGCGGGCGCGTGCGGCGGGCTGCCCGGTGTTGCTGTGCGGGCCGACCCCGTCGGTCGAGACTTGGGCGAACGTGCGGTCCGGCGCCTACCGGCTGCTGGGAGAGCCGGCGGCCCCGGAACGGCTCGCGGACAGCTTCGTGGTGGATATGCGCCGGCACTTCGGCGAGCGGTTTTCACCGCGCCTGACGCGTGACCTGGAATCGGTCGCGAAGGACGGCGTGGCGGTGCTGTACGTCAACCGGCGCGGCCTGAGCCGACACGTCCGGTGCCGGGAATGCGGGCACGTGCTCGTGTGCGCTGACTGCCTGCTGCCGATGGTGCTGCAGCAGGGCGGGGAACTCGTCTGCGGGTTCTGCGGCACGCGGAAGCCGGCGCCGGAATCATGCCCGGAATGCGAAGGGACCGGCTTCGACCTGCGGGCGCCGGGCGTCGACCTGGTCGCGCGCGAAGTCGAGCGGATGTTCCCGGGCCGGCCGGTGGAGAAAGTAACCAAGGAGTCGAGCGGGTTCCCGGACTGCGTTGACGGCACGGTCGTGGTCGGGACCCGGGCCATGCTCTCGGTCCCGTGGCCGGACCGCGTGCGGCTCGTGGCCGCGGTGGAGTTCGACTACGAACTGGTCCGGCCCGATTTCCGGGCCCGGGAGCGGGCGTTCCAGGTTTTGTCCGAACTCGGGGCCCGGGCAATCAAGGCCCGGCTTGTGGTCCAGGTCCGGCGACCGGACGACCCGGCGGTCGAGCATGCGTTCGAACAGGACCCGGTCGGGTTCCTTGATACCGAGCTCGAGTCGCGGCGCGAGGCGGGGTTTCCGCCGTGGCGGCGGCTGGCGATTGTCGAAGTGCACGGCCCGACCCGGGGCAGCGTGCTCACGCACGCGCGCCGGGTCACGAAATGCCTTGAGGCGGTGCGCGGGGTGGAAACCGTCGGGCCGGTCGACGTCGCCCGCGGCGGCGTACGGTTCCTGGTCAAATACCCGCGCGGCCGCAAGTTCGGCGCAATCCTCGACCGGGCGCTGCTCCGGCGCGGGAAAGCGGAAACCAGGGTCGACGTCGACCCCTACGAAACAACCTGAGTCGGGTCAGCGGGACAGGCGGCGGATGTTGTCCCGCACCACGCGCGCATCACGCGTGTCCGCGGTCGTATCCACCAGCCGGGCCGCGTCCAGGTAGTGCGCGAGCGCGCCGGTCGTGTCGCCGGTCGCCTCCTGCGCCAGTCCGTAGTTATTCAGGAGCGCGGGCAGCAGCGGGTCGGCCGAATCGGCCGGGATGTAGTGGCGCGCAAGATTGTAGAACGCCAGCGCCGAATCCGCGAGCCCGCGGCCCTGGAACAGGTACGCGGCGCAGAACGCCAGTCGGTACTGCAGGTCGGGCCGGTCCGAACCGGCCAGGTTCATGCCCTCCCGGAACTCGAACAGCGCGTGGTCCGGCCGCGCGGCCTGGTGATAGCAGAACCCGAGATAGTCATGCACGACCGTCACCCGGTCGGGCGCAACCGCTTTCAACATGCCCGGCAGCAGGTTCAGCGCGGCCGGCCAGTCCCGGAGCTCAATCAGGGAATCGATTTCCGCGAACCGGGCCCGGTTCTCCTCGGACATCCCGGCGACCGGTGCGCGGTCAAGCTCGACGTCGCCCAGCATCCGGGTCCTTGTCTCAAGGTCCGGGTTGGCCGACGACAGCACCGGGATGATGACCGCGCGCGGGGGCGCGGTCGAGATGTTGCGGGCGAGGATGAACAGCATGACCAGCGCGACGATGCCGCCGATGATCCAGAGCATCCACGACGGCAGGTCGGACTTCTTCTGACGCTTCGAACGGTTCCTTCTCGACTTGGGCATGCGAGGATGTTATTCGCTCAAGCCGGGGTGTCAAATCGGACGGCAGAGCCGGAGAATCGACCACGGATAAACACAGATGAACACGGATGAAGAGGAATGAAGATAGAGGAGTGAAGAGAGAGGACGGAGGAGTGAGGACGGAGGAGCGAAACCCGGGACTGTACCAGCAAGGGACTGTCCC
>CBDUZK010000332.1:0-2275 GCA_965371675.1 uncultured bacterium
AGCGCACCATCTACCTGCCCGACTCCAACTCCGGCCTGTACTGGCCAACCATCTGCACGTACAACGCCACCGACGACGTATTCTACGTCGGCGGCGAGGAGGGTTCCTGCGTCCTTGCCATCGACGCGGCCACCGGCAAACGCCTTGCCCGAATCCCGACCGGCTCGGAGTGCCTGGGCTTGTGCTGGCACCCGGGCCTGAACCGGGTCTACTGTGCGGACTACTTCGAAGACCGAATCACGGTTATCGACTGCCGCACGAACTCGGTCATCACCACTATCCCGGGTGTGGACATGCCGATGACCATGGTCATTCACCCGGGCCTGAACAAGCTCTACTGCCAGACCGACACGGACACCAACAGCCTGGTCACAATCGACTGCGCCACCAACCAGGTATGCGCAACCCTGCCCCTGTCCTATCCCTACTATGAGTTCTACTACCCCACACTCGCCTGTGACACAATTGACGACAAGATATATGCCCTGATCGAGGATGCTCATTCGGTCACGCTCTACGCTATTGACTGCCACGCGGATACGATCCGCGCCCGCGTCGAACTCGGGAACAACATAGTATCTCCCCTTTGCTGGGAACCGGTCCTGAACCGCATCTACTGCGCGGTTTACACCGACGAGTACACCGAGCTTTGCGTCATCGACTGCACCACGGACAGTGTTGTCAACACGATTCTGTTCACCGGCTGCGAACCCGTGCCGTCCGCCCTGTGTGCCAATTCCACCGGCACGCACATCTACTCATGGGATGAAGTCGACGGCGAGCTGGAAGTGTTCGATGTCATCGCCGGCCGCTCGGTCATGCGTGAGCGGTTCGGTGACGGGCGAGGTGCGCTCTGCTACAACCCAGCCACGAACAAACTCTACCTCGCCATGGAAGAAAACGACATGGTCGTCGTGTTCGACCCGGACGGCACCTGGGCTGCCGATATCCCAGTCGGCTATCGCCCCCGAGGGATCGCGTGCTCCCCGCGCTCGAACACCGTGCTCTGCGTCGCCGAGGAATCACGGGTCGAGCTGATTGACGGCGCGGGTGACAGCACCCGGTACTCGGTCCGGACCGCGTTCAGCCTCACAGATATCACGGTCAATGAACAGGAAGGCAAACTGTACGCGCTTGACGATTACGGCATACTCGCCGTCATCGACGAGACATCCGGCCAGGTCCTGCGCCAGGCCAACATCTCCCTTGAACCCTACTCCGATGATTGGTCCGGGCTCTCCCTGCACGAAGACCGCAACAAGCTCTACTGCATGCGGGACGACGAAGTCACGGTTATCGATTGTGCCGCGGACACGGTCATCGCCCGCATCGAACTGCCCGGTGTGTCATCAAGATCCTGCCTGTCCGCGATCGCGGACCGGCTCTATGTCGCAACCGCCATGGAGTACGCGGTCGCCGTCATCGACTGTGCAACCGACAGCCTGATGCGAACCGTCACGCCGGGACACGGCGTGCGCGGTCTGTGCTGCGACTCGACCGGGCGGGTCTGGTTCTCGGCCGGCGGAATATACAACGGCATCATCGGCAGCATCGCGGGCGACACTGCAGCAGCCTCAATTCCCATCCTCGGCGAGCTTGGTCGTGCCATCTGCTACAACCCGGTCAACGACCGGGTCTACGCTGCGGTCAACGACAGCCTGGTTGTGGTCGACCCGGCCCAAGAGAGCATCGTCGGCACAGTCAATCTCAGAACAAACGAACCGACCCGGGAATTCTGCGTCAACACCATCAACAACAAGCTCTATGCCAAGACGTCCGCCCAGGTCATCATCGTCGATTGCACGGACGACAGCGTACTCGCCCGCCTGCCCGCCGACGGCTACGGGACAGCCCTGCTCTACAACCCGGACGCCAACCGCCTGTACTGTCCGTCCGATACAATGCTGGTCGTTATCGACGGCGCGGCCGACACAATCATCGCCCGGTTCAACGTCGCGTACGGTTGGGCCAGTCTTGCTCTCTCCCACGCATCACACCATCTGTATTACGCAGGCCTCAGCGAAATCGCGGTGTTCCACTGCCCGGCGCCGGCCCATGCCGCAATCGGCGAGACCGGGCCGACGCTCATCAGCCGGGAGATAACCCTGCTGGGCATCAACCCCGCGGACCTGATTGACGTCACCGGGCGCCGGGTCCTGCGACTCACGCCCGGGCTCAACCGGCTCGACGTGCTCCCGGCCGGAGTCTACTACCTGTACCGTCCGATTGACCGCTACACCCAGAAAGTCATCCTCCGGCCCTGAACTCCGGCCCG
>CBDUZK010000333.1:0-2271 GCA_965371675.1 uncultured bacterium
GTCGTGCCGTCGCTGGACGCGGCAGACCAGAGGACGTTCGTCCGGGTCAACCGGGGGCACCGGGATTTGCGGGCTGCCGACGTGATTGCGGGGCTCAAGGCTTTCCGGCGCTACTTCAAGGGCCGGATGTGGCTCGAAGTCATGCTCGTGAAGGGCGTGAACGACGACCCGGAACACCTGCTCAGGCTGCGGCGGGCGGCGGCGGACATCGGGCCGGACCGGGTGCATCTGAACACGGTTGTGCGGCCCCCGGCCGAGAAGAAGGCCAGGCCGATGAGCCATGATGACCTGGTGCAGATCCGAATGCTGTTTGGACCCCGGGCCGAGATTGCCGAATCGGCACTGCAGCAGAAACAGAAGAGATTCAGTGGTGATATCGAGGCTGCGATAGTGAAGCTGGTCCGCAATCGGCCGGTGACGAAGAAGGACATTGAGCGGTCCCTTGGCATCGAACCGAAGAAACTGGACGCGGCAATCCGCAGGCTTACCAGGGCCCGCAGAATCAAGCGGGTCGAGTTCTGGGGTAAACGGTTCTACGAAACCGTTGGTATCGGGACGTAAAGTCCACGTTCTACGGCACTTACAGCCGGGCACGGGGCGCTTGACAGTCAGTTCCGGTATTCTAACATTACTTGTTGATGCGGCCATAGCTCAGGGGTAGAGTTCCGGCTTCCCAAGCCGGCCACACGGGTTCGACTCCCGTTGGCCGCTCTGTCTGTAACCTGGTCCGGCACGCGTGACTCGCGCCGGACGGCGGAAGGCACTGTGACTCGTGCCGATTGATCCGGTGGAATACCGGGAGGTGCTGTGAAGAAAATACTGTTCTCGTTTCTGATGCTCGCTGTGGTCCTGGCGGTGGCCGACACCGTCGAAATGGACCGGTACACGGTTGTCGTGACCATGACCGGGTCCAAGACCCTGGGCACCGAAGCAACCGCTTACCTGATGGACCGGGCACGCCAGGCCCTGCGGGCCGTGGCGCTTGACCGCGACATCACGGTTGATGATTACCTTGCCGCGCACTCCAAGATTGCCCGCAAGTTCGAACGTGTAACGCTCCAATACCGCCGGGGTGCGGTGCGGTTCACGTCGGATGGGGGGTCGGCGGCGGACTATGAGTTTCTCCTGTCCGGTTCGCTCATGGAGTTGCTGGTTCCCGAGACCGGTGAGCCGCGACTACTGGGGCGGGTCGCATGTCCGTGCTGCGGTCAGGAGTGGCCCGAGGGACGCGAGGTCCCGGAAGGGCTGGAACTGGTACCCTTTGAGGACGACGATACCCCGAGCTACACCGGTGTCCTGATTGACGTCCGCGGCCTGGATTTCGAGTCGGCGCTGTTGCCGCACGTGGTGACTGAAGCCGGGGACGAAGTCACCGGCCCGGCGTTCGCGGACGAGGGGGAGCTGGCTGACCGGGGCCTGGTCGGGTACTTCGACAACCGCAACGACGCGTTGATGAGCGACCGGGTCGGGTCAAACCCCCTGGTCGTCCGGGCGCTGTCGGTGACCGGTCGGCACCGGTGCGACGCGGTCATCTCGGAGCAGGATGCGGCGCTGGTCCACGGCTCCGCGCTCAATATTCAGCACCTGACCGAGTGTCGCGTCGGGTTCCTGGTCGATTGATGCCGCGGTGCCGCCGATGGCAGCAGTTCCTGCCGGTCGCAGCGGTACTGCTGATTGCGGCATGCGGCCCCAGGGACCCGATGGCCGACGTGCGGCAGGAATACCCCGGCGCAGAGGAATACCGCGCGTGGAACAAGTACGTGCTCGTGCGCTACGCGCAGGACGATGACGCCGGGACCCGGGCGGCGGTGCTGCTGAAGCGCCGCGACGACGGTCTGAAGGAACTGGCCCGGAGCACCGAGGGTTTCATCCGTGGGCGGGAAGTCATGACGCACATCCCGGAACTGGACGAGTCCGGGGTGGCGGCGTTCAATCTACACTAGCGGGAGGCCAAAGATGTCCTGGTACGGATTCATTCACCCGGTGCTGGCAATCGTGACCATGGTGTACGGAGTCGGGGTCGCGCAGACGAGCATGTCCAAGGTGCTGGACTGGGATTTCCCGCTGCGTCGGCAGCGGACCCGAAGCATCGTGTTCTTCATTCTCTGTCTCGCCAATCTCGGGCTCGGGTTCGTGGTCGGCGCGGCCCTGCGCGGAAGCGAGCAGGGTGTCAGCCTGACTTTCCACAAGCCACTCGCGATTATCGTGTGCGTTCTTGCACTGGTGGCCGCGGTGCTCCCGTTCACACGGTCCCGTCGTCCGGGCGAGCTG
>CBDUZK010000334.1:0-2267 GCA_965371675.1 uncultured bacterium
GACCCGACCCGGGAGCCGACGCTCGCCACTGTTGTCGGCAATGCCGACCGACGGCGGGGTCGCCGAGTACTTGATTGCCATGCCGGGAACCAGCTCCGCCGCGCCCCGGTGATAGGTGCCGTCAAACAGGTACTCGATCGCGATTGTCCGGCTCGGGTCCTGGACCCCGACCGTGTTCGAGTTGTAGTTGTCGGCGGTCAGGTACTGGACCAGGAACACGTTGTTGCCGCCCGGGGATGCCAGCGTCGAATCGTAGATGACCAACTGGAACCAGTCGCACACACTCCGATTCGAGTAGTAGGGCATCGAGTCGTACTGGATGATAAACCGGTGATTGGCCGCGTCGTGGTAGTACCAGACCCCGTTGCCCTGGGGTGGGTACAGGTCGTCCCAATTCAGGCACACCATGCCCGGAATCTCGATGTCCGGCAGGCTCTGGTTTGAGTAGCCGGTGTAGGTCTCGTACCCGGGCGCGACCCAGCCGTTGCCGCAGATCGACACCTCCGAGTAGCGCTGCCCGTAGTAGGACCATTGGCCGAACGCGGTCGGAAGTTGGACGTGCTCGGTCTGGTCGTCACCCAGGTCGATCCGCATGCCGACGCCCGTGATGTCCACCCACTCGAATACCGGTGCCTCGGTGTACAGGGTATCGGTTGCATCATAGGCATAGTACAGCGCCGGGGTCCGGGGCCCGTCCGGGATCGGGTCGCACACCCGGATTGCCCCGATTTCCAGCATGAACTCACGCACGTACACCGAGCCGCCGGCCGTGACAACCAGTGTGCACGATATCTGCGTCTCACGCGGAATCGTGTTGTCCGCCTGCACGCGGAACGGGTTCCCGGCGTTGCTGCCGATCGTGTCCCGGGCGATGTCGCCGAACGCTCCCAGCGAATCGAGCACCGACAGGCGGGAATCCCCTGACCTCAACACCGCGGTCACACCGTACGCGTTGCCCCGACCCGTGTTGCGCAGGGTGACAATCAGGTTGCCGGTCTCACCCGGCTCGATCATCCGGTTGCCGTTTCCGCCCGGCGGCGGGTCGTCGACTTCGTACGCCGCGTAGTCCAGCACCGGCGCGCCCACGTACAAAGTGAGCGGGGTCTCCCATACCGAGTCGTTGACGTCCCGGGACCGGATTGTGAATCGCAGCGCGTACCCGTTCGTGCAGGCACCGGCGACCGTGAAGTCGAACCCGTCGCTGCCCGTGTACGCGGAATCCCCGGCCGGGATGTCGCCGAACGTCTTGACCGAATCGACCAGCGTGACATTGGCGTCCCCGGTACGCAGCCGCGTCTCGACCCCGTTGGCCGTGACGCTGCCCCAGTTCTTGACCCACATCATCAGGTTGATGGATTCACCCGGGTTGATGATGCCGTCGTTGTTGCCCCCGGCCGAATCGTCAACCGTGTGACCGAGGTACATGACGTACGGCCCGCCCGACGGCAGGGCCTGGCACGAACCGAGGTACGGCTCAAGGTCGTGGCCGGTCACCGTCACATAGATTGAATCCGGCGAAACCGTGTTCACGTTCAGGGTCACCGCGCCGCCCGCGTCGGTGTACCCGACCGCGAATACCGACGTATCGTGAGCCGCCATCGCGCACACCAACGCGTCTTCAACCGGGCTCCCGCCTGCCGTCACCGTCACCTGCAGCGGGTAGTTGCCGAGCGGTATCACCGGCGGATGCAGTACAGTCAGCGCCGAAGGCTGGTGCGCGAACACGTCAATCGCGCCGTCACCCATCATGTTGTACATCTCGAAGTAGCGGCGCGTCCCGCCGCCCGAACCCATCTGCTCGTAGAAGATGAGTTTCGCCCGGTTGTACCCGCCCATGATCCAGTGGAACGAGGAATCGAACATGCAGTCGAACACCCGCCGTTCCAGCGTGTCGTCTTCCTCCCAGTAGGAGTTGACCGACGACGCGATGTGTGCGATGCCGCCGCGCCGGCCGGAACGAATCCACGCCTCGGAGAAGCACTCCGGGCTGCCGGACGAAGCGAAGTTCCCGGACAGACAGGCATAGGTCTGCACGTATGGAATCATGTCGACGTTAGCCAGCGCATGCACCGCGTCCACGTCGAAACTCGGACTCGGGTCCGCCCAGGCGGTCGTGCTGCCGTGGCCTGAGTAGGTAACCCAGGCCCGGCCGCCGTTGAGGGCATCCACAATCGGTGTGCCTTGGTTGTAGTAGAGCCACTGCGAGTCGCACTCGACGTTGATTGCCCGCAGCTTGGCCATCACGTAGGCGTGCGTGCCTTCCGCGA
>CBDUZK010000335.1:0-2260 GCA_965371675.1 uncultured bacterium
TGCCCTGGAGGATTACCGACGCGAAGGTCTCGGTGTAGGTCTGGTCGAACGCGAAATTGCCCATCGAGTGCGCTATCAGCTTCCCGTTGTACACCTCGAACCCTTGCAGCACGTGCGGATGATGGCAGACGACGAGGTCCGCGCCTTCGTCTACGGCCTGATGCCTCAGTTGGACATCGGGGAAGTCAGGGATCAGCGCAAAGGGTGAGTAGAACTCGTCCTCGGGTTCTTCCCCCCCGTCTCCGGGTGCCTGCTCGTACTCCTTCCCGGCATGCATCTCCACGACAACCACGTCCGCATCTGCCCGCACCCCGCGAATCTGCCCGGACAGGTGGAACGAATCCAGGTTCGCGAAACCGGGCTTGTTGAACCCGGCATCCAGGTAGGGCTGGTAGTTATCGTACTGCCCGGTTCGGTTGCAGGAAGCAAGGAAAGCGATGTTCACCCCGGACTTCTGGTAGAACACAGGCTGGTACGCTTCGTATGAGTTGGCGCCGGCACCCGAATACAGGATGTCATAAGCCCCAAGCACCTCCTGGGTCTCGCGCATCCCCTCCAGCCCGTAGTCAATCACGTGATTATTGGCAAGCGATACGATGTCGATACCAGCGTACGCCAGCCCGGCAACATTGGTGGGCCTTCCCCGGAACACAATCGACTTGGTCGGATGTCGGGTGCCGCGAGTCGTAAGCGGGCACTCCAGGTTCACCACCGTGATGTCCGCCGCGTCACCGAGATACGGCAGGGTCGGCTCAAAAACCCCCTCCGGTCCGAGCGTGTCAATGATGCCGCCCGGCAGTTCATATCTTCTCGCCAGCATGATATCACCGGTGAAGTTTATCGTAACCGGGAAAGACGTCCGGCCGGGGTCAACCGTGACCCGGCAGGTAGCCCTTCCCCGCTGACCGGTGCTGTCTGTAACCTCCAGCAACACCGTGTACTGGTGGTCGTCTTCGATGACGTAGGTATGATACGGGTTCGAGTCGCCGCTGGTTGAATCGTCCCCGAAGAACCAGGAGTATTCGTGGTGCTCGCTGTCCGGGTCGATGACCCTGCTGTGGAACTGGACCCCCACTTCCCACGCCCCGCCCCTGCCCTTGAAGATATCGCCCACCGTGTACCATATCCGCACCTGCGGCTTCATCGGCAGCACGTCGGTGATATCCAGCACGTCATCGAACCAGACGACCGCGTGCGGGTCCGTATCACGGTCGTTCAGGAAGACGATTCCGGTGATGGTCGGCAGGTAGCCGAACCGGGCAAGCCAGTCGTCGGCGACCGGGAGCTGGTAGGTGTTCCACGTGTCCAGTGGAAACGCTCCCTGGTACACAGTGACCCACTCCGGGTTGTTCAACTGCTGGGTCCCGGCGAACGAATAGAACATCGTGTCACACGAACTCGTCAGCCCGAACCCCTGGATTTCACCGAGGCTTCCGACAAACGCCGATACCTGCCACACGTCGCCCGTGTCCAGCTCGACCGGTGCGATGCTCTCCAGCTTCCATGTGTTGCCGAACAGCTTCAGCGCCCACGGCGAGCCGCTCTGCGTGCGCACGGAATCAAGGACCCACGAATCCGGGTGCGCGTCCTCGCCCGGAAAAGACAGCAACTCGACCACCCCGTCGTCGAAATCCTCAATGACCGTGGCGCGGGCCGGGAACGCGGCCACCGCGAGCAACGTCAGCAGACCGGCCCATGCGTACTTCATCACCTGAAATACTCGCATGTCTTGATGGACAAGTCAAGGCCCAACCGATTTCCCTGCGGGAATGTGGCAACGCCCGTGCCCCGACAGGTGGCGTGGCGAGTAACCCGAGGGATAGCCGGACCGATAATCCTGGAAATCACCCGACAGATGCCTTGGCTTGTTCCCCGGAGAATGACCGGTCGGGTGCCCGGACCAGCGTCCTGCACCGTGCCCCGCACCATGTTCGGTCCGGTGACCGACACGGTCCCGGGACCGGGGGCCCGACTCGTGGCCCCGAAAATCGCGCGGAGAGTAACCGGCAAGGTGGTTCGGCACTGGAGTCCGAAAGAGACCGGACAAGGCACTTGGGGGGTGACCGGTGAGAGTCGGTTCTCAGGCCCGGTTCCCGCACCTAAGCCCCTGAATCGCCATATATTTGGCCGTCACAGCCGGTTCCGAGCCCCCGGCCTTGCTCACCTGCTCTCAGTCTACAAATATGTAGACTGGAATCAGCGGGCCAGGATGACCTTCGCCCGGAAGGGACTGTCCCCTGGGATGCCGGAGGCTGGGACT
>CBDUZK010000336.1:0-2259 GCA_965371675.1 uncultured bacterium
CCGCACTCTGACATCAGCAGTCTGACATCTGCACTCTGACTCCTGACTTCAGCCCTCTCCTCCCCTTGACGCTCTTGGGGCTCTTCATAGAAGTGTCCCGGGTAATCGCATCCCTACCTCCTATGGTTTGACGACCCGGGCGGAAAGGTCGCCGTTTGCGCCATCCACGCGGATGACGTACACCCCGGCGGGAACGTCCCCGATGTCCAGTTCCAGGCCAGAGCCCACCCGTCCTTCCAGTTCTGTTGGGCACCATCGCCGCACGACGCGCCCGGTGCAATCGTAGACTGCCAGTTCAGAGACCGCCCCAAAACCTCGGGGAAGATGCAGCCGGACCTTGTTCCGCACGACTGTGGGTTCCACGCGGAACCCACGGCACTCTTCGTTGTTCATCTCGGCGTCGGAGACCCCCAAAGGCAGGAACTCCACAATGCTCACGCCACCTGCGCCACTCGCGATGTACAGGTAGGGTGGCGCCCAAGTCAAGCCAGGACCTGTGAGGTGCGTACTCCACATGGCCCGCACGTGCAGGGCGCGTGGATCGGAGATGTCGACCGTGTAGATGCCTCTCGCCGAGACGTAGGCCATTGTGTCCACCACGACCATGTCGCCCGCGGACCAGCCCAGCCGGATGGAATCCAGCAGGTATGGATGGGAAGGGTCCGCGATGCTGAGCGAACCGATGCCAAGACCGCCCGCCACGTAGGCAATCGTGTCTACGATGTCAACCGCGGTGACGCCCCCGCCGGTCCACGACCCAGTGGGCCAGAGATTGGTTGGGTCGTCCACGTACATGAGGTACAGCGTGCCGGCCGCGAGCGCGGCAACGTCTCCTTCCACATCGACGCTGTGAATGTCGGCTGAGGAGCTGTGCCATACGCCCAGCACGTACGGGTTGCGCGGGTCTGCGATGCTGACCACGTCGAACTGCGCATACTGGCCAACGTAGGCAAACGTATCGCGTAGCGCGATAGCCTGTGGTGGATTCAGGATACGGGCCGTGCCCGCGATTGTCGGGTGGCTCGGGTCACTCACCGAGTAGACGCCAAACAGGCCATTGGAATGATACCACGCCGAGTGAAGGAAGCTGTCGCGGAGGACGACTGCCTCGGGTTCGAACCAGAAGCCAAAGGTGTCCCACGAGCCGACCTCCCATGGCAAAGTCGGGTCGCTCACGTCAATCACCTTGAGCCCGGCCCGATAGTCTGCAACATACATATGCGAACCGCCAACCGCAACGTCGTACGCCACATCGGCTTTGAGGTGAAACGAATCGACCCTGGGAATCTGTGGAGTCGTAATGTCAACCACCACAAGCCCACCGTGGTGGTCTGCGACGAAGGCGCGTCCGCCACCTGGCCACGTCCAGACGCCGTTGTCGGGCTCGCCCTCGCCCATCTGCTGGCATGTCCCGACAAGAACCGGATTGGTGGAATCAGAAATGTCGATGATGTGGAAGCGGCGCAGTAGCGGCCCATCACCGGTCGCATGCAGCAGGCTGCCACTCAGGAACAGGTCATTGCCGCCGCAGCCGGGACGGGTGCCGAGACGATGCAGGTTGTCAGGGTTCGAGATGTCAAGGGTCACAAGAGTGATCGAGTCTTGGTCGGAGTAGTGCCCGATTCCCGCGCAAAGCAGATTGCCCCTCGCAGCGGCGGACATGCCCCCGCCGCCCGCGTAGGTGCCTCGGCGACGCGGATGGGCCGGGTCAGACGCATCCACGATGTAGATACCCTGCTGGTGATGCCCGACGATGAACAGGTCACCGGTCCCAGCCATGACGTATCCGGTGTCGCCCAGCCAGCCGGTCTGATACGGGTTGCGTGGGTCTGCGACGTTGAAAACCCGCAGCGTCTCCTGGCGCGTGAATGCCAAGAGCGAGTCGCCCACCCAGAAGTCGCCGACGCCGTATGGAATCTCGCCCAGCAGGTACGGGTTGCGCGGGTCGGCCACGCTCCAGAGCGTGACCTTGCTCCAGTCACCGGCAAACAGCACCGTGTCTCGCAGGTGAGCCTGGGCTACGCGGGAGCGAAGCTGAATCTCATGCAGCACGACCGGACTGTCCGGACGGGCGAAGTTGATGATTGCCACCTCGCTACCCAGAGATAGAAACACGAGCGAGTCGCGACCCGTGACCTCGTACGATGGACCGTGACCCCACTTGCCCACAAGCCGCATGCCCGAATCCAGATCCAACGGCGGCGGCACGAACATATCCGTGTACCCGTGCCGGTCGAGCCATTCAAGCTGGAACTTGGG
>CBDUZK010000337.1:0-2242 GCA_965371675.1 uncultured bacterium
GAGTCAAATCCCGGTTCAATCAGCAGGTCAGAAGGAGCGTCACTTGCGGCATCACCTGGAATCTCAGTTGGCAGGTCAGATGCCGGGTCAGAACCGGGCTCAGGTCAGGGTTCACTTTCGAGGTCAGGACCCGGTTCAGGACCGGGTTCAGCCCTGGATTCAACTCCGGGTTCAGTCCGAATCTCAGGCCCGGGTTCAGTTGCCGGGTCCAGGCCCGAACGAAACAGAGGGGCGGAGCCTGCGCTCCGCCCCTCCGGGCTGTGTCGGTGTTCCTACCGGACCAGTACCGCCGTGCGGGTGAGCCGCTCGGAACCGGTGTCCAACCGAAGGAAGTAGACGCCGCGGGCCAGTTCCCGACCGCAATCGTCGGTCCCGTTCCACAGCGTCGTGTGGCTCCCGGCGCGAACCGCACCGTTAACCAGGGTCCGGACCGCGCGGCCGCTGGCGTCGAACACCTTCAGGCTGACGTCGGCCTCGTGCGCCAGGTTCCAGTGGATGATGGCGCTGCGGGCGAACGGGTTGGGCGCCACGACCAGTGCGCGTCGCGCCAGCGCCGCCGGCTTGCCTGGCTCAGCCATACCGGTAACCGGACCGTCGCTCGTGAACTTGATGGCGCAGCCCGCTTCAATCGGCAATGCTCCCCGGTGGTAGTTGCCGTCGAACAGCGTCTGGATGCCGATACCGGTGGTCGAGTCATTGACCCCGACCGTCATCGACCCGTAGCCGTTCGCGGTCAGGTACTGGTAAGTGAACACGCTGTTCCCGTCGGCCGCGGCCAGCGTCGTGTCGTAGATGACCACCTGGTGCCAGTCGAACACGTTCCGGTTCGCGTAGGTCGGCATCGAGTCGTACTGCACGATGAACCGGTGGTTCGCCGCATCGTGGTACCAGTACACCCCGTTGCTGGTCGGCGGGTACAGGTCGTCCCAGGCCATCGCCAGCATCGTCGGGTCGCTGGTATTCGGAATCGCGTGGTTGGTGTAGTCCCGGCTGGCCGTGTAGCCCGGCCCGACCCAGCCGTTACCGCAGATTGAAACCTGCGTGAAACTGCGGCCGTAGAACACGAGCGGACCGAACTCGGTCGGCAGGTTCACCTGCACGGTCTGGTCGTCGGACAGGGTCAGCCGCGTGCCGACCCCGGAGATGTCGATCCACTCGAACGTCGGGTGTTGAACGTAGTTCGTATCCCCGCTGTCGTACGCCCAGTACAGCGCCGTCGGGGTGGTGTTGTCCGGGATCGGGTCGATTGAACGAATCTCGCCGACCACCACTGTGAACGGGATTGTGGCCGCGTACCCGTCCGCGGTCACCAGCAGAGTACACGGTATCGGGGTCTCCATCGGTATCGAGGCGTCGGCCACGACCGTAAACCGGTCCGCGCCGTTGCTGCCGGTCGAATCGCTCGCGATGTACCCGAATTCGCCCAGCGAATCAGGCACCGTGAATCGGGCGTCACTCGAACGCAACACCGCGCTCACGTTGTATCCGTGTCCGAGGCCGCAGTTGCGAAGCGACAGCGTCAATTGCGCGGTCTCGCCCGGGTCGATCTTGCCGTCCCCGTTCCCGCCCGGCGGCGGGTCGTCCACCTCGTGACCGAAATACTCCAGCACCGCGGTGCCAACCCAGAGATTCAGACCCGAAACCCAGACCGAGTCATTGGCATCCCGGCACGCGAGGTCGAACCCCAACACGTAGCCGTTGGTGCAGGCGTGGGCAACGCCGAACCGGTACGCATCCGCCGCGAACGCCGAGTCACCGGCCGCAATCGAACCGAACAGTTCGACCGAATCGGTCAGTCCGATCTGGACGTCGTCGGTCCGCAACGTACCCTCGACCGAGTCCGCGGTCTGCGAACCCCAGTTCTTCACCCACATCGACAGGTCAATCACCTCGCCCGGGTTGATGATGCCGTCGTTGTTGCCGCCGGCCGAATCGCTGACGATATGAGCCAGGTGGGTCACGTACGCCGCGTTGGGCGATATGGTCATCGCCGCGGCCAGATACGGGTGCAGGTTCCGGCCGGTCACCGTCACCAGAATCGAGTCGCCCGGCAGGGTCGCGTTGATTGTGAACTGGACCTGGCCGGCTCCGTCGGTATATCCCACGTGGTAGATGGACGTATCGGCCCGCGACATCACGCATACCAGCGCGTTCTCCACCGGTGCGTCATTCGCGTTCACGGTCACCTGGAACGGGAACTGGCCGATGATGACCGTCGCCGGGTGGCCCACGGTCAGAATCT
>CBDUZK010000338.1:0-2234 GCA_965371675.1 uncultured bacterium
CGGAGATGTTCCGGCACCGGTTTCCCAATATCCACCGCGAGTGCGTCGGGTTCGGGTTCGACCCGACCATGGTTCCGCTGCCGGTGGTCCCGGCCGCGCACTACGTCTGCGGCGGGCTGGCGGTGGACGAATGGGGGAGGACGAGCCTGCCCGGCCTCTACGCGACCGGGGAGTGCGCCTGCACCGGGTTGCACGGCGCGAACCGGCTGGCGTCCAACTCCCTGCTTGAGGCGCTGGTGTTCGCGGACCGGGCCGCACAGCACGCCACCCGGGCCACGAACCCGGGGGCGGTCGATACCGGAACACCGGGTACCTACCGGGCCGCGACCGCGCGGGAAGAACAGGCCGCGACCCGGCTGCGTCGAAGACTCAACGACATCATGTGGCAGGACACCGGCATCGTTCGCAGCGACGCCGGGCTGATGAGGGCCGCGGAGTCGCTGCGCCAACTCGAAGCCGAAGTCAAGCCCCTGACCGGGCGCGCGTCGGTTGCCTGTCTTGAACTGCGCAACCTGTTGACCGTCGCCCGCCTGATTGTCACCTGTGCGCGGCGGCGTCCGGAATCGCGCGGCCTGCACTACAACGAAGACCACCCGGCGACAGCCGAAGGCTTCAACCACGACACTATCATCGATGCCAAGGATACAGGGACCCGGGCCTCCTGACCCGGTCGGTCCCCTGCTTGACCGGTTCGCCGACTATGTGCTGGTCGAACGCGGAGTGGGGCAGGCGTCGGTTGCCGCCTACGTATCCGACCTGCGCCAGTTCCTCCTGAGTTGCCCGGCCCTGGCCGCGCGACCCCGGGACCTGTCCGCGAAAGTCGTGCGGGCCTACCTGCGGGAACTGACCGCGCACGGCATGTCGGCCGCGACCGTGGCGCGGTGTTTGGTGACGCTACGCGCGTTCTCCCAATCCCTGGTGATTGCCGGGATACTCATCCATGACCCGCTCGAACTGGTCGAGCCGCCCCGGGTTTCCCGTCGTCTGCCGGAAGTGTTGTCCCAGGTTGAGGTGGAGAAGCTGATTGCCGCGGCCAAGGAGGTCGATGACGCCCGCTGGTCACAGAGGGCAGTGGTGATGCTGGAACTGCTCTACGGCTGCGGGCTGCGCGTATCCGAACTCACCGACCTGTCAATCACGGACGTGGATACGACCGACCGGTTCGTCCGGGTCATGGGCAAAGGCAGCAAGGAACGATTGATACCGTTCGGGCGCAAGGCCGAAGCAGCGCTCAATGGCTGGCTGGAGCGCGGCCGCCCGGCGTTCGTCGGCAAACAGGCCTGCCCGCAACTGCTCCTGAACCGCTACGGCCGGAAACTGTCCCGCATGTCAATCTGGAATATCCTGCGTAAGTGCGTGCAGCTTGCGGGCATCAAGCGGCGCGTGACCCCGCACACGCTGCGCCACTCATTCGCCACCCACCTGCTCGAAGGCGGGGCCGACCTGCGGGTCGTACAGGAACTGCTCGGTCACGCCGACCTCGGTACCACCCAGATTTACACTCACGTCGACCGGGAATACCTGAGAGAAGTGTTCCGGGCCTGTCACCCGCGCGGCTAGATGACCGACACGCCGAACGTACCGCGTACTACCCGGCCGATTACCCGCGCGCCCCGGATCCGCGTTTTCAGGTAGTCGACCCGGCCGGGTGCGGCGAACAACACCATGCCGATGCCCATGTTGAACGTATGGTACATGTCGCGCTCAGGCACGTCGCCCAGCTCCCGGATCAGCCGGAAGATACGCCGTGGTCGCCAGGTCCGCTTGTGCACGACCGCCGAACACTCGGGAGGCAGCAGCCGCTCGATGTTGTCGTAGAACCCGCCGCCGGTGATGTGGGCCAGGGCCTTGACGTGGCCGAGCAGCGGGAATACGTCGCGGAAGTAAGACCGGTGCGGCTGCAGCAGTTCGAGACCGATCGGGCGCGTGATACCTTTCACACGGGCATCGACCTTGAGCTTTGCCCGTCCGAACAGCACCTTACGGGCGAGTGAATAGCCGTTCGTGTGCAGCCCGTTCGACGGGATGCCGACCAGCACGTCGCCCGGGCGGATGCTCGCGGCGTTCACCAGCCGCTTGCGCTCCGCGACCCCGACGATGAACCCGACCAGGTCGTACTCATCGCCCCGGAACCAGCCCGGCATGATAGCGGTCTCGCCGCCGACCAGCGCGCACTTGTGATTCCGGCACGCCCGGGCCAGGCCGCTCACAACCTGCTCCAGCACCCCGGGTGT
>CBDUZK010000339.1:0-2226 GCA_965371675.1 uncultured bacterium
CGACCGTCACTCACCAGGACCACTGCGCCGGGTTCGGAATCGAACAGCTCCTGCAACGCGCTCCCGATCAACGTACCGGGACTGTCGGCCGGAAACTCAGGCTCGTCTCCCCGGCTGTTCCGGCGCAGGCTGTCACTGAACGACCAGTACTCCTTCGACAATCCATCGGGCACCGGGAAGGCCGCCGCCGCGGACCAGGCCGTGCTGTCCACCCTGCCGGCCGCCATGCTCGCCGAGACATCAACGAGCACCGCCACCCGCTTCGGCCGAACGGTCCAGAATCGACGGATGGCCGCGTCACCGAGAATCATGGCAAGCAGGCAGATGACCAGCAGCCGCAGTCCAAGCAGCCACCAGGCCTCACGCAACTGCCGGACGTAGACGAGCACTGCCGCAATCAGCAGTACCGCGCTAACGACGATAGCCATGAATCGGCTGCGGCAGGGTCTCCGGCCGGAAGATGAGGTCCAGGCTCTCGGCCGCGGTGGCGAAACCGTCAACGCGGCTCACGAGGTCAACCAGCCCGTCGCCGTCCGTATCGCTGACCGCGGTGACGCCGTAGGTCCCGGGCTTCAGCCGGGTGGCGAACGTGCCTTCATGATTCACCGACGTCAACCCGACCACCGGCCCGGTGTCGAAGAACACAACCCCGGTGCCAAGCGGCCCTTCACGCCAGATCGCGCGCCCGCGCACCAGGTCGGCTTCGAACACCGAGTCGTTCGTGAAGTAGGTGAACGCGGCGTCGAGCAGGCGGTTGCCCTCAAGGTCGGCCACGGTCGGCAGCAACACGAAGTACACAAGCTGCTCGGGCTCCGGCGCGCTGTCCGCGGGTGCCAGGGAGTCGCCGGGAACCGGGGACCGCGCCGCCGCCGAATCGGCCGGCGCGCGTCCCGGCTGTCCATCGTCATCGTCGCGGCCGACCCACAGCGCCGGCCGGGCCAGGACCAGCGTCTGCCAGTCCGCATCCCAGGACGGCTGCATAACGCTGTCCAGCTCCGAAGGCACGAACAGGAACTCCGGACGCGCGGTGGTATCGACCGGCTCATTGAAGGACAACCGTATTTCCAGGGCCCGCTCCCCGGTGCGGCCCGGGGTCGGACGGACGTCGGTCACTCGCGGCGGAATCGTATCGACGCGGCTCGAACCCCTGAACCGACCCCGAATCCTGCCCACGTTTCCCTCGGCGTCACGCACGACCGTGCGGACTTCGTACACGACCGGCCGCTGGGGCCAGGTCCACAGTTCAACCCGGTCACTGCGCCGCCCCTGGACTGCGCCTCGCACCTCAAGCAACGCACCGTCCGGACCCAGAACCGAGAAACTGTCGGCCATGACCGAAGACGGGTCGAGCGGCTCATCGAACCGCAACTCCACGCGCACGCGGTTCACGGTCCGGATTTCGTCCAGCCGGGGCGCGAACCGGTCCGGGCTGGGCGGCGCCATCTTCTTCGCGCACCCCGCCGCCAGAAGGCAGACAAACAGAAGCGCCACCCGACCTCGACATCCACGCGGCGTCATCGATCGGTCTCCTTGAGCACCTTGCGCAACCGCGCCGCCGACTGCCGGTCCAGTCCCTGGCGTCGTGCCATCTTCACGAGTCGAAGCGAAAGCCCACGATACAATGGGACCAAGTCCGGCGCCCGTTCTTCCAGTGCGCGCAGGTGCCGCTCGACCGTCGGCACGTCGCCGCGCTGCACCGGGCCGGTCAGGCTCGGCACCGCTCCGTAGTCGACCATGTTGTCGAGCACCGTCTTCATCAACGGCCCCAGCAGGCGTGCCGCCCGGCGGCGCGTTATGCCAAGTCGCACCGCCAGGCTCTCGGCCGCGTCGAGCAGGGCGTTCTGGAAGTTGGCGGAGAACACACACATCGCGTGATACAGGGGTCGGTCTTCGCCCTTGATGACCACGCACCCGCCTAGCAACTGGCGAGCCAGGCGACGCCCGAACCGCAACCCGACGGCAGTGCCTTCAAGCGCGAAGAAACAGCCGCGCAGGCTGTGGATCGCCTGGGCGTGACTCGAGAAGCTCTGGATCGGGTGCATCGCCAGGGTCTCGATTTCGCGCTCCCCGGCGCCTCTCAGCGCGTCCATTCCCAACACGCCCGAGCAATGCACCACCAAGGTGCCGGGACGCAGCCAGCGTCGTAGCGCGACGAACACCGGCTCGATCTGCCGGTCCGGAACCGTCAGGAACAGGACGTCACTGCCGCGCGCCACCTCGCTCGAC
>CBDUZK010000340.1:0-2222 GCA_965371675.1 uncultured bacterium
GTTCTTGAGCATCCCGAGAAGCAGCTGGGCGAGTTCGCGCTGGGTGAGCCCGGCCCGTTTGCGGAGTCTCCTGAGCCGCGTGCCCAGTTCGGACGGGATGCGGAAGGTGTCCCGGGCGCGTTTCACGATATGCTCACCATTCGCAAAAGGTTATCATAAGGTTACCCCAGGCGCAAGGGGCAGAACAGGCTTAAGTGCCGGGGCCGCATGGGGATGCGGCGCGAGGGGGCAGTTTCACCACCCCGTCCCCCGGGCGGCCCTCCCCACGGCCCTCCCCATGGTCCCCTCCGTGGCCCTCCCCACGGCCCCCTCCATGGTCCTCCCCATGGTCCCCTCCGCCGTCCTCCCCGTGGTCCCCTCCGTGGTCCTCCCCATGGTTCTCCGGGCCGTCCTCCCGGTCGCCTTCCGGGCCGCCCGGCAATCGGCTCCCCGGGCCGTTCCACCGGTGGCCCGGCCCATCGTCCCACCGGTGGCCCGGCCCACGGCTCCCCGGGTCGCGGTCCCCACGGTCCCCTGAGCCGCCGGCCCGGTCGTCCGGAGAGGCATTGTCCGGGACATCCCCCGAGGCATTTCCCGGATCATCTCCCGAATCATCTTCGGAGTCATCTTCTGGATCACCCTCAGGGACATCTTCCTGGTCATCCTCCGAGACACGGTCCGTGCCACCGGTCCGGAAGCAGTCCCGGTCGCCTTGATGAAGACCCGGCAGATTGGGTGAATCTCGTTGCTCTGCGGCATCAGCCCGTGAGCCTGACGTAGTCAGGGTGGCCGGAGTTGACTTGACAGAGCCCGGGAATGCAGGCTAGAATAGTGGGTTCCGGCGCAATCATGACCGTAAGCCTCGGAGGAGGTGCTGTGAAGAAGTCAATCGTACTGGTATTGGTTCTGCTTGTGATACTGGTGCCCGCCGCATTCGCCGCGATTCCGCGGTTCGCGGACCCGGTGCTGATGGAGGACAGTGGCGTAGTCATCGACGTCGATTACTACGCGGCGCCGATGATGTACGACTGGAACCGGGACGGCAAGAAGGACATGGTCGTCGGCCAGTTCACGTCCGGGAAGATCAGGTTCTATCCCAACGTCGGTGATGATTCCGCGCCGGTCTTCAACGGGTACGAATTCATGCGTGCCTCCGGAGCGGAAATAGTCCTGCCTGCCGGTTGATGCGTCGGGTCGTGTCCACGGGTCGTGGACTGGAACTCCGACGGTGAGCCGGACATCATTTCCGGTGACCGCTATGGCTACCTGAACGTTTTCACCTACAACCAGACCGATTCGACGATGACCGCTCACTACAAGATGCTGCTGGTCAACGGCGACACCCTGGACGTCGGCTACAACTCCGAGCCGTCGGTGTTTGACTGGAACGGCGACGGCAAGAAGGACCTGCTGATGGGTGTCGATGCGCGGCACATCCGGGTCTACATCAACCAGACCAGCGATACCTGGCCGATGTTCCAGGAATACGATACGGTCCGGGCCGGCGGACAGGTCGTGAATTTCTACCGCGTGAACCCGTATATGTTCGACCTGAACCAGGACGGGCTGCTCGATCTGATTTGCGGCGAGCAGAACGGCTACGTGCACTACTTCGAGAACACCGGCACTGATACCGCACCCGTGTTCGCGGCCGGGGAGACTCTGAAATTGAACGACGGCACGCCGGTGCGGTGGACGCGGAACAACTACTACTACGGCTCGCGTTGCGGGTTCGGGGACTGGAACAATGATAGTGTTCCGGATTTCTTGATGAGCACGTACGAAGGGCAGATTGAGCTGTACCTCGGGCTGGCGCCGGTCGGCGTCGAGGAGCGACCGGCGCGGCCGATTTCCGGAGTCCGGGTCAGCCCGGTCCCGGGCGGACCACCGGTGCAATTCGCCATGACGTTGACCCGGACCGCGACGCTGGCGGTGCTGGACAACTCGGGCCGGGTCGTGCGGACCCTGGGCACGCTGGACCCGGGTAACAGCAGTGTGGCCTGGAACGGGTTGGATGATGACGGTCGGCGTGTGCCGGCAGGTGTGTATTTCGCCCGGCTCGCGGCAGGGAGTGAGGCCCGGACTACCCGGGTCGTCCTGGCCCGCTAGGCAGGATTTGCAGCCGAACAGGCGGGCGCCGTCGGCGCCCGCCTGTTTCATTTCGGTGTTCAGAACAGGGAGGTGTGATGGACCGGAGAGTTGAGACAATCTGCGCACGGCGGAGCGTGCGCCGGTATACCGGT
>CBDUZK010000341.1:0-2210 GCA_965371675.1 uncultured bacterium
GGGACCCAGCCTTGCCTTCCAGGCGTACGAGGGCGACAACTGGGAAATTCGCTACCTCAAGCACGTCAGCAATGAAAACGGGGAGCTCGCGACGGAGGACGATGACTACGACCACACCCGTCCGTGCGTCACCCGCTGGGTGGCGAGAGGCTCCAACAACGACGACACCGTCTGCCTCGCCTACATGCGGGAGGCTACCCAGGGCGGGAAGTCGACCATCCACTTCACATGGGCTGCGGAAGACGATGCCCCCGGGCCCCGTGGCCAGCAGTTGCGCGATAATGCCATCGAACCCTTCTCGGACTGGCAGGCGGCGCATGGCGATGCCATGTACCCCAACATCTGGTGCGACGGGGACACGGTGTTCATGGTCTTTGTGGTGGACTGGCTGGACTCGGGTGACAGACGAATCGTGTTTTCCTATGGCAAGCTGAAGGAGCAGCCAACGGAGTGGGTGTGGGCCACCCCGAGGCCGATAACCGGCCCGTACTGCGATTCGGCGTCGATGTTCGCGCGCGGCAAAGTGGCCCACATCGTCTACCGCCAGCACGACAACAGCAATCCCGGGACTGGAACTCTGTTCCTGAACACCCAGAAGTATACGGACTACAAAGTCGCACTAGATGACCTTGGCGGGGGCGCGGTCGCAGCCCAGGCCGACAACACGCTCTTCCGGGTGGTCCCGGTCGACGGAAGCTGCCTCGTCGACCGGTCGACCTCCGGCGGTGAGACCTGGCATGACATCTTCACGCCCGGCCTTGGTGGAAATCCGGCCCTGGCCGTGGATACCGACTCGACGCCATGCGTGGTCTTCACGCGCGACGACACGGTCTACTGCTCGTTCTGGAACCGAACCAACGAGGATTGGGATGAGCCGGTGACCGTGTTCGAGGGCGTCAGCACCGCCAGGCCGGGCCAGCCGTCGGTTACGCTGTATCCGGGCACGCATGATGGTGTGAAGGTGGCCGGGATTACGTTCCCGGTGTACTACTCGGGCGCGTCGGAGTCAAGGGTACTGTTCGCGAAGGTGGATTCCGGCCGGGTGTTGCTCGACACGGTCTACTCGAACACCTCGGACCTGGGCGACAGCCTCCCGAGCATCAACGTCGATTCGGACAGCACGATCTACGTGGTGTGGCAGTCGGACGATGCGATTGTGGAGAAGGACATGGACTTCCATCCGGGCTGCTGGACCGCACACGGCGATACGTGGAGCACCGCCGCAATCCTCAGCGCGGACGGCAACCACCCGTCCTCCAACGTGGAAGGAAGCATCCTGCACGCGGTCTGGCGTGAGGAGAACACCGGCGGTCCGACCGCGGTCCGCACCATCAAGGGCAAGAGCAACGACTTCACCGACAGCCTGTGGTCCGGGTGGCAGGACGACGGGACCGCAAGCGAAAGCGACTCGTGCCAGAAGGATTGGCCCGGGTTCGCCGGGGCCGGGGTGAGCTACTGGCAGCGCCGGGTAGACGGGGTCTGGAACATCCTCGCCGAGATTCGGGGCGATACAACGACCCTGGTCGCGACCGATTCCAACTCGCTCTACCCGCACGCGGTGGCCGAATCGAGCCAGACATCCCCCTCGATTTCGCAGGTGAGGGTCAGCCTGCTTTGGGCCGAGGAGGTCATCACCGACACGTGTGAGTATCGGTTCAAGGTATGTTCGCTCAACGTATCGAACGCCGGCAGCGACGCGACCATCAGCAACAACGGCAGGAAGCTGCTGCGTAAGGACGCCTCCGACTCGCTGTTTGCGGTCTATGCCGATGCAAGCAACAGCATCATGTACGGACGGTCCGCGGACGGCAGCGAGTGGACCCGGGAGGAGGTGGCCGCTGACGGGGTATTCCCGGCTGTCTGCGAGGACGGCACCGGGACACGCTGGGTCGTCTATTGGGACCGCGAACCGGACCCGAGCGGGTTCATTTGGGTTCGAGCCCGGTTTGACAGCGCCGGTACGCTGTCTGGCGTCCGAGACCTCTACCAACTCACGGCAGGGGATAGTTGCGGACCTATCTCGCTGGCCGGCTCGTACGACGACGCGACAATGTGTGCCTATGCTGCGTTCCGCCGCATCCCGGCGATGGACCCCGACCAGAGCATCCTGGTGAAGTTCGGCGATTGTGACGTCTACAGCACCACTCTGAATGCACTGGGCGAGTTCGAGTGCAACCCGTGCATCTCCACCGAGTGGGTGGCCGGGGAAC
>CBDUZK010000342.1:0-2203 GCA_965371675.1 uncultured bacterium
TCAGCAGCGTGGAATTGGTGATGACCGCGACCGGGATATCGAACTCCTGCTTGAGCCTGCGAATCAGCCTGCCGATGTCCCGATTCAGGGTCGGTTCACCCTCACCCGAAAACGTAAGGAACTCGACCCTGCGCCCGCGGACCGCCTCCCCCACCTGGCTCAGGATATCCTTGACCGGGAAGAACGACTCCCGCCGCAATGTCTTGCGCGTGGTCCGGCCACACTGGCAGTAGACACAGTCAATCGTACAGGTCTTCGCCGGGACAATGCTCAACCCGAGCGACAGGCCGAGCCGGCGTGACGGCACCGGCCCATAGACGTAGGTCGAGTGGATCATCCGGCATCCCCGGGGTCCGAAGGCGAACCGGTCAGGCCGGGCAGGTTGCTCTTCAGGTACTCAATTGCCTCGGTGCGACTGCCGAGCGTCCCGTCACGCTGCAGGTCTTCCAGTTCCTGCAGTATGACCTTGAATGCCGGCCCGGGCTTGAGCCCGAGCACAATCAGGTCGTTGCCCGTGACGAACCGCTCGATGCTGACCCGCGCATCCTCTTCGCGCTTCTGCTCAATCATCCGGGTAATCGTATCCTCGAGGTGGAACGTGCGCCCCGCGGTCGCCCAGCCGTCCGCATAGCACAGGATCATCAGGCCGAACGCCTCGGGACCAAGGTCACGGAAGAAACGCCGGATTGCCTTGTCGCTCAATTCCGGGCTCGTGGCGAGCAGGTGCAGGCGCATGTGTTCCTGGACCTGGGACTGGAGCATCTTCACCTGGGCGCGGGACAAGCGCAACCGCGCCCGCACCATCTGGGCCGCAATCCGGGCCCCATGGCTGTCGTGCCCGTAGAAATGCGTCGCGCCCTCGGTATTCACAAACCGGGTCTCGGGCTTGGCGATGTCGTGCAACAGGCCTGCCAGCTTGAGCAGTCCCCGCCGGAACGGCAGGCCCGGCTCTTCCGGCTCGGCCGCGTCCCAGCGGTCGAAGTAGCACTCCCACTCCGGCTCGAACCGCGTGAAGAACGGGACGCTGGATGTGGAATCCCGGTCACCGGTCGGTTCCCGGGTCACGATTTCCTCGATCTTCATGAATGTCCGGAACGAGTGGCGCCGGAGCTTGTCGTCGTTCAGTACCGGCTCGAATGCGGGCAGGATATCCCGGAGTCGGCCAAGCTCGTGCAGCTTGACCAGCACATCATACGAACCCGGGCGCTCCAGGATTCGCAGCAGCTCACCGCCAATCCGCTCGCCGGCGATGCCGGTCAAGGTAATCGCCCGGCCCTGCTCGAATACCGCCTCGTCAATCGCCAGCCCGAGTTCCAGCCCGAGCCGGAACGCCCGCAGCAGCCGCAGCGGGTCGGACCGGAGCGCACCCTCCGAGACCGGGCGTATGACACCGCGGCGGAGGTCATCCTGACCGCCGAACGGATCAAGCAGCTCGCCCGGCCCGTCGTCTGCAAGTTCACAAGCCATGGCGTTGATTGTGAAGTCGCGCCGGGCAAGGTCGTCGTGAATCGCCCGGTCGCCGAAGCCGTTGAAGTCGAACACCCGGCCCCGGAACACAACCCGCACCTCATCGTCCGCGGCCGACAACACCACCAGCTTACCGTGGACCCGGTCGGCAAAGGCACGTGCGAACTCCA
Source organism: uncultured bacterium (assembly GCA_965371675.1). GTDB lineage: Bacteria > Hydrothermota > Tepidihabitantia > Tepidihabitantales > Tepidihabitantaceae > DSBX01. The sequence goes on from CBDUZK010000342.1 coordinate 1,638, forward strand.
GCCCGGAACCGGAAACCGCAAAGTCGAAATCGACCGGTACAGCACTCACCTGGTCGGCGATGCCCCGCTCAAGCAACGCGTCCCGCACGGCGCCGCCGACCAGGAACAGGCGGCGTCCGTCACGCAGCTCACGCAGCCGATCCCCGGCTCGCCCGAGCCGTTGCAGAAGCGCTTTCAGGCTTTCCATCGGGCGAAAGAATAGCAGGCCGGCCGCCAAGCGTCAAACGGACACCCCCTCCCCGCTTCAATCTGAATGCAGTCAATCCGACGGGTCGCGCCGGTCAATCCGGCCGCCGGCCGGCCGAGGCCGCCTGGGACAAGGCCCGACGGCTGCCACTGACACACTTCTGCTTGACATCATTTTTCTCAGCACCGCCTTGATTCCCGACCCGAACCCGCTAATCTGGTTTTGAACAAAGTGAGACACACAGATTTGACGTTCCAGGTATTCGCCAAAGAGGACTGCCCGATCTGCCAGAAGGCCCAGGCCGTTCTGAGCAAGCTCGGCGTCCGGCCCGACGTCCGCTACGTCGACGGCCCGAAGGCGACCGCTGAGAACGTCGCCG
>CBDUZK010000343.1:0-2199 GCA_965371675.1 uncultured bacterium
TTGGTTTGCTTTTCCTATATAGCGTCGACACTAATGTTATTACCGCGAGCGCAATCGAGATGTCCAGCAGGTACGCGAGCTGGTATCTGAGCGCCAGCAGCGCGGTGACGCTCGAGAACAGCACCGCCATGATATCGACCGCAATCACCCGGTCCGAGATGCTGGGCCCGCGCAGAACCCGGTACAGGCAGAAGAAGGCACCGAGTACCAGGATTATCAGAAGAATCGTCATCTCTGTATCTCCGCTAGTCGAATATCCGTGCCAGCATCTTCTCGAACGGGCCTTTGATGATTCGCGCCGCCGCCACCGGGTCGTCGGTCTTGACTTCGATCCAGTGGATGTAGAGAACGTCGTCCTTGATATCGACCGTCATCGTACCCGGGGTCAGCGTAATCGAGTTGGCCAGCAGGGTCCGGGCGATATCCGACTTCAGGCTCGTCTTGATTCGGACGATTCCGGGCTTGAGCAGCAGGCCGGGCGCGAGCACACGTAACGCCACGTCGATGTTCGCTTTCACGACTTCGTACATGAAGACCGGGATGTACGCCAGCAGCCAGAACCACCGCACCGGGTTGAGCAGACGCACCGGCTCGACCGGCAGGGTCTTGCCGAAGAGCAGCGCGGTGATGAGCGTCACCACCGCCCCGGTGACCACCGACTGCCACTGTACGGTCCAGGTCAGGAGCAGCCAGGCTCCCATTGCCGCCACCCAGTATGAGAAAACGCGTGCAGCCTTCATCCGCTAGCCTCCCAGCACCATCTTCGCGTAGCCCAGGCCGTTGAACAGCACGTCCGCCGCCGGCTGCACAATCCAGTCCAGCACCGGCCGGAACATTATCCCGAAGGTCAGCGACAGCGCCACAAGGATGATCATTGCCAGCAGGATCGTCGGCGGCGACTCGTGGGCCTTGGTCGGCTCCACGCCTTTCCGGGTGGTGAACACACCGTTGATCACCCGGAGCATGTACCCGAGCGTCACGGTCGAGAATACCGCGGCGAGTATCGCCAGCCAGTACATCTGGGACGCAATCGCGCCCACGATAATCAGCAGCTTGGAGAAGAACCCGGCGAACGGCGGCGCCCCGGCCAGGGACATCGAACCCAGGATGTAGGACCAGGCGGTCACCGGCATGGTCTTTTCAAGCCCGTTGATATTGCCGATTTCCCGGGACCCGGTCTGGCGCTCGATTGAACGCGCCGCCAGGAACAGCAGGCCCTTGGTGGTAGCGTGGCCGAGCACGTGGAACAGCGCACCGACCACCGCCCAGTAGTTACCGATGCCGAGCCCGAGGACGATGTACCCGATCTGGCTGATGGTCGAGTACGCCAGCAGTCGCTTGTAGTTCTTCTGGGTTATCGCCAGCAGTCCGCCGATGACGATTGAAACCAGTCCGAACCCGACCAGCAGGTTGAAGAAAGCCGGTGCCGTGGTTCGGGTCAGGCCGAACACGTTGAACACCATCCGGCTCATCGCGTAGATGCCGAGCACCTTGATGAACACACCGGACAGGACCGCGGATATCGGTGCCGGCGCCGACAGGTGGGCATCGGGCAGCCAGGAATGGAACGGCATCAACGCCATCTTGATCGCGAACCCGACCATCATCGTACCGAGGGCAAACCAGAAGAAAGGCGTATGCCCGACGGTGGCGAGGACCTGGGACATGTCGGCCATGTTCAGAGTCGAGGTTCTCGCGTACAGCAGCGCGATTGACAACAGGATCATCAATCCGCCGACCTCGCCCATCAACATGTACTTGAACCCGGACTCGAGTTCTTCGCGGTGGGTGCCGAACGCAACCAGCGCGTACGAGGCAATCGCCGCAATCTCCATGAACACAAACAGGTTGAACACGTCGCCGGAAAGCGCGACACCGTTCATCCCGGCGAGCAGCAGCATGAACAGGCTGTAGTACTTCCAGCGACCGGTGTACTGGTCCAGGTATCGAATCGAGAACAGGAGCGCTGGGAACACGACCAGGTTGGTTATCAGCAGCACCATCGCGGTCAGTGAGTCGTAGACCAGCGTGATGCCGACCGGCGGCATCCATCCGCCCATCTTGTAGACCAGCGGGGCCGCGCCGCCGGCCAGCGCCGCGATTCCGTAGAAAGCCACGCCGACCAGCACCGCGCCGACGAGATTGCCGACCACGTCGGCCAGACCGCGCCAGATCTTCGACAGCAGCGGAATCAGGAAC
>CBDUZK010000344.1:0-2195 GCA_965371675.1 uncultured bacterium
GAGCGGCTTCCCTACCCCTTCTGGGTTTCATCGGAAGTGAAAGAACGTGTGATAAAGACATTCAGAGCGCTGGTCAGTCGAGCGCGTCACGGCGAACAATTCACCAAGGCGAGCCCGGAGATCACACAGGCCGTTGCAGGCTTCAGCTCAACCCACGCAGCGCATCCCGAACCGCCAGCTACCTGACATGGTTCTACGTGAAGGCGCTCGGGAACATCGCCGACAGCCAGAACAGTACTTTCGTGATGAAAAAGCACTATGACTTCGGCGGAATGAAAAGTCGGAAGAACCCGTACGCCCGGCGTCTTAAGCAGTCCATTACGATACGGCTCGACCGCGCCACCGTCGCGTACTTCCGGGAGCTGGCGGAGGAAATCGGCCTGCCGTATCAGAACCTGATCAACCTCTATCTCCGGGACTGCGTCGAGCACGGTCGCCGGCTTTCCCAGCAGTGGGTGGCAAGCGACGCGCCCCGCTGACCATCCATTCTCTCTTGCCCGAAATCGAAGGCGGCCTTGCGGCCGCCCTCGATTCATGTCTGCAGTTGTATAACTACTTGACCGCCGGGTCCGGGCATTCCTGCCCGAGGAACGGATATCGGCCCTGCATTTCCGGCCTGCGGTAGTCGGGCAGCAGTTTGGGTGACCGCCGGTCCTTCGGGACCCCGGCCGCTTTCAACTCCTCGACGAACGGCCCGACGTGACCAGCACCGATTTCCGGGGCCTGTTTCATCGCCTTGGCCGCTTCTGCCGCGGCCCTGCCCGCGCGTCGCCCGAACACCAGGATATCCAGCAGCGAGTTGCCCATCAACCGGTTCCGACCGTGGATTCCGCCGACCGTTTCGCCCGCGGCAAACAGGTTCTTCGTGCCGGTGTGCCCGGTGTCGTCCACCAGCACTCCACCCTTCTGGTAGTGCTGGGTCGGGTAGGTAAGCACCGGCACCTTGTCCAGTTCGATGTCGTACCGCGCGAACTGGTGGAACATCGCGGGCAGCGAACTCCTGACAAACCCTTCGCCTTTCAGCACGTCAAGCATCGGCGAATCGAGCCAGACCCCGACTCCACCGGTCGGCGTATCAATCCCTTTCTTCTGTTCCCGGCACTCGCGGATTATCGCCGACGCGGTGATATCCCGGCTTTCCAGTTCGTAGATGAACCGGTTGCCTTCGGAGTTGACCAGGTGGGCGCCGAGGCTGCGCACTTTCTCGGTAATCAGCAACCCGACAATCTGCTCCGGGTACGCAACCCCGGTCGGGTGGTACTGAATCGTGTCGATAAACGCCAGCTCGGCCCCGACCCGGTATGCCAGGACCAGACCGTCCGCGGTCGCGCCGTAATGGTTCGTGCACGGGAACCCCTGCATGTGCAGCCTGCCACACCCGCCGGTTGCCAGGATCGTGGTTTTCGCCCGCACAATCCGCTTCTGCCCGGTTTCGAGGTTCACCAGCACCGTACCGGTCACCGCGCCCCTGGAATCGGTCAGCAGTTCAACCGCGGCCGCGAATTCGACCTCCGGGATGTCGTGATTGAGCATCTCGTCCCGCAGCACCCGCATGATTTCCGCGCCGGTGTAGTCCCGGGCGAAGTGCATCCGCTTGCGGGAAGTGCCGCCCCCGTGGATGGTCTTCATCGTGCCGTCGTCTTCCTTGTCGAACATCACCCCGAGCTGCTCGAGCCAGGCGATGACCCCGGGCGCATCCATGACCAGGGCTTTGGCCAGCTCCGGTACGTTCTTGAAATGCCCGCCGCCGAGCACGTCCAGGTAGTGCCGCTCCGGCGAGTCGTTCGGCTTGTCCGCTCCCTGGATTCCGCCCTGGGCCATGCGTGTGTTCGCATCCCCGACCCGGAGCTTGGTCACCAGCAACACGTTCGCGCCGGCGTCCTGCGCAACCAGGGCCGCGGACACGCCCGCCCCGCCCCCGCCGATGACCAGCACGTCAACGTCATAGTCCGGGTTCGAGAAATCCAGGCCCTTGATGTCGGAAACCGGGTACGCTTCGAGCACGTTCGCAAGCTCGTGCGGGGTACGCTGACCCTTGTTCGGCCCAACCGCGAGTTCGCGCATCGACTCTTCGATATAGTCCGGGTGAAACCCTTTGAGCAGCTCTTTCTTCTGATCAGCGGTCCTCATCACGAACTCCTGGCCGATCCGTTCCTTGCGGGTCGCTTCAAGCCGCTTGATCGATTCTCGCATGC
>CBDUZK010000345.1:0-2179 GCA_965371675.1 uncultured bacterium
GCAATATCAAGAAGGACGCTGAACGCTCCACGCCCGACGCCTGACGCTTCCGGCAGCCGCAGCACCCCGCGCACGATAGTGGCATTCGGCATTCGGACTTCGACATTCGGCATTTCCTTGACCCCGGACGGGTCCTCGCGATAGACGCTGAACGCGTTGGCGCGGACCGCGAACACTCGGCCGTCCGCCGGGCTCCAGGCCATCGCGTAGGGATATAACCCTGCAAAGGGCAGGTCGGCAACGACCGAATCGGTCCCGCAGTCCAGCACCTTCGTGTGGTAGTTCTCCGAACCGCCGAAGTAGAGCTTGTCGTAGCGCTCATCCATCACCCCGGCCTTCTCGTATTCGAGGGACATAACCTCCGACAACTCGCCGGTCCGACAATTGAACACCTGCAGGTTGTTTCCGATGGCTTCCCGGACGACGTACAGCTTGCCGTAGTTCCGGTTCCAGAAGAGCGTATCCGCGTCGAAGGCCAGTGTGTCCGCGTCAATGACCGTATCGCCGCGCACGTCGTAGGTATAGAGCACGCCGTCGCGATCATTGGCGAAGTAGACCACGTCCTGCTCGGTGTTGGCCAGCATCTTCCCGTAGCTGACGTCCGGCCCGAGCCGGAGCGTATCGACGATACTGTCGGTGCGCGGGTCAAGCACCCGGAAGTTTGGCGGCGTCTTGCAGCCGAAGTAGATGCGGTCCGAGCGCGGGTGGTAGACCGCGCACGGCACCTCGTCATCCACCGCCACCGAGTCGACAACCTCGTTACGCAGGCAGTCGTAGACGTAGACCGGGATATCCCCGCCGCGGTCATTCGCCGTGAACACGTAGAGCTTGCCCAGCGGCGGGTAGAGAACGAGCCGCGCCTCCTCGACCCCGGGTATCGCCAGCGTGGCGATGAGCTGGTCCGTATTGCAATCCACCACCTGCAGCAACTCGTCGTCGGCGAGGTACAGCCGGTTCAGCGCCGGGTTCAACATGATTCCGGCATCGGCGTCGAACCCGCGCAGCTGGATTGTCTGCAGCAGGTTCAGCCCGGCGTCGAGGACCAGCAGCTCTTCGGTGCGGTAAGCCGCGCAGTAGAGCTTGTTCCCGGCCGGGTTATAGACCAGCCCGCGGATGTTGTAGTAGTGGTACTCGACCACGCCGGCGAGCGTGTCCGCCGCGCCGTCGGCGAGAAGAATCGTGTCCTGGGAACAGGCGCAGTAAACCTCGTTGCGCACCGGGTGGCAGCCGGCCACCCGGGCCGACATCAAGGTCGTGTCCGGCAGTTCGCCGACCAGGCGCGCGACGTCGAACGTGTCCACGACCGCCAGCCCGGCCGGGCGGTTGAGCGGGAAATAGACCTTGCCCGTCAGCGGGCTGCAGGCGACGCCGCGCGCATCCTGTGGCAGCGCGACCCGGGCCCGCACCGTATCCGGGCCGCAGTCAACAACGTGGACCGAATCGGCCCGCAGGCAGTACAGCCGCCCGGTCACCGGGCTATACGCCAGGGCGTCAACCCGGTCGAGGTTCGCCACCAGCCCGAGGGTATCCAGCCCATCCGCGTCCAGCACCTGCACCACGCGGCCCGGCCCGGGGCCGTCGCCGCTGCAGTAGAGCCGGCGCTCGGTCGCACCCAGTGCCAGGCACACTACGCCCTCAAGCCCGCTCGGTGCCAGCGCCAACAGTGTATCCGCCGCGCAATCAATCGCGGCGACGTATGCCGTCTCCGACTCATCACCGACACCGACCAGCACGCGATTCGTCACCGGGTCCCACACCGGCGCGGTCAACTGGTCGGGCAGCAGGATCGCGGTCACGACCGTGTCGAGCGCGACGTCGACGACCAGCACCCAGTACATCTCCAGGCCATCGTCGTTCGCCGAGACGTAAAGCTTGTTCGAAGTCGGGCTCCAGGCTGCACCCGGGAACTCGGCATAGTTCATCGCCAGACGCCGAGTGATGGTGTCGCCGTGCAGGTCCACGACGGCGAAGGCCTCCTCCCCGAAAACGTAGCCCTTGCCCGCCTCCGGGCACAGCACCGCAAGGCCGCTCGCCCGGATGCGGGGCTGCTTCGCGCGTGTCGCCGGGTCAAACACCAGCACCCCGCCCGAGCTTGTCACCCAGCAGTTGCCCGTGACCGGGTTGACCAGCACCTGTCCCGGCGAAGAGAGATACCCGAACGTGTCGGGCACCTCGCGCG
>CBDUZK010000346.1:0-2175 GCA_965371675.1 uncultured bacterium
GGGCGGTCGAGTGGACTCGGGTCGCCCGGTTCCGGGTGCCAGGTCGATGAGTCGTCGATGATGTGGACCACTTCGATTTCCTGCCTGGCCAGCAGGTCCCCGATGACGCGACGGTGGCAGTGGCGCGGGGTCAATTCCGAGCAGAGGACGCAGCACACGCGTTTCTCGGACTTGCTGCGGATGATGTCGAGCCAGCGGCGGACGGCTTCGGTGGCGACCCATGCCCGGTAGTCACGGTCGTGCGGGCCGCCGAGTTCGTTGCCGATGTACACGTAGCTGACTGCCTGTTGCTCGCAGAGTTCCCGCAGGCCGTCGCGGCGGAAGTGGGGTTCCGGCGATTCCGGGTTGCGGCGCACGTCGAATATGACCTGGATACCGTACTTGGACAGGATTCGGGAGAAGTCGAACGAAGCGCGATGCCCGGTGCCGAGTGTGTAGGTTCTCATGGACGCGATCGCACGGTCGTTTTCCGCAGCATCAGTCCGCCCCGGGTTCGGGCGCCGGGTCGGTCCGGGCCACGAGCGCGATTGTGCCGAACTGTTCCTCCTGGTCAATGGTGATTTCGTTGAGGCGTACGAGTTCGAGGACGGCGATGAACATCACGATCAGTTCGGTAATCGTGCCGCCCTTGAGTGCATCCTCGAACGCCACGCGGCCCTTGCGGCGCATCAGGCGGCGCAGGTCGGCCAGTATGTCCTCGAAGCGAATCTTGCGTGGTGCGACTTCGACCACCCGCTCCGGCTTCGCCCGTTCGAGCAGGCGACGGAACGCGACGGTGAGGACCGACAGTTCCTCCCGGTCGGCCGCCGGGGCTTTCGGGATGGTCCCGCCCGGGCGCGGGTAGAACCGCCGGCGTTCGGTCTCCCGGTCGGCCAGGCCGCGGGCTGCTTCCTGGTAGCGGCGGAACTCGTCCAGTATCTGGTCGAGCGAGATGGTCGGCGTCGCGAGGTCCTCTTCCTTCGGGCGGGGCAGCAGGGCGCGCATCTTGAGCCGGACCAGGATGCCGGACATCACCAGGAAGTCGGAAACCGATTCCAGGTTGAGGGTCCGGGCGGAGCGCACGAACGCGAGGAAGTCGTCGGTCAGGCGGCCGATCGGGACGTCGAACACGTCCAGTTCGTTCCGGCGGACGAGCCAGAGCAGGAGTTCGACCGGGCCTTCGAATATCCCGAGCCGGACGTCGGGTGTGGTTCCGGGTGGGTTCATCCGGTCTGCCTCACAATTCCACGAGTTTGTATTCACGACTGCCGATGCCGGCCGCGGCCGCGGATTCGAGCAGGGTCTCCGGGCTGAGGTGAGGGTAGAAGTCGGCCAGTTGCGGCTGGATACGGTCGAAGGCCGCCTGTTCGCACGCGACCAGGTCGGTGGACCCGAACACGCCGACGTCATCCATGAACGGCTTCTCGGTCTGCGGGTAGCAGTCGCAGTTCGGTGTAATCCTGACCGCGAAGTTGAAGTTGAACACGCGCCGGCCCTTCAGCACGGCCCGGCAGTATTCGACCATCTTGTGCTGGATTGTGCCCGAAGCGGCGTTCCACTTGATGCGGATAGCGCCCTGCGGGCAGATTGACAGGCACCCGCAGCAGCCGGTGCAACTGCGCCCGATCTTGGCCACGTACTGGACGTAGTTGATGGCGTCGTGCGGGCAGTACTCGACGCACGCGCCGCACGAAACGCAGCGTTCGGCATCGACAAACGGCTTTGAGTGCGAGTGCATCTCGAGCTTCCCGGCCTTGGCGGCGAGACCCATCGACAGGTTCTTCATCACGCCCCCGAAGCCGGTGACGAAGTGGCCCTTGAAATGGGCCAGGTTGATGATGTAGGCGATGCGACGCAGGCCGCCGGCGAGCCGGGCGACCGGGACCCGGGTGGAGTCGAGCGGGACTTCGTATGATTTCTCGCCATGAAGCCCGTCCAGGATTTCAATCGGGGCCAGCGTGTGGTTCATGCCGAACCCGTGTTCCTCTGCCACCTTCAGGTGCTCGGCGGCGCTCTGGCGCCGGCCGCGGTAGAGCGCGGTGGTTTCAATCTGGACCGGCTGAAGGTTGTAATAGCTGACCGCGACCGCGGCGGCGCGGACGAACTCCGGGTCGAGGTGGTTGTCGTTGCCGGCCTCGCCGAAGTGGACTTTCAGGCCGACCCGCTTCTTCGACTTGAGCGTGCTCAGGAAACCGG
>CBDUZK010000347.1:0-2150 GCA_965371675.1 uncultured bacterium
ATTTCACGTTCGTCCTGTCCAAGGCCGCGTTCGTGGGCGTGAAAGTCTACACGATTGCCGGCCGACTGGTCCGGAGGCTCCCGGCCCAACCCTGCGGGTTCGGCTACAACCAGTTGTACTGGGACGGCCGCGACGAATTCGGGACGCAACTGCCCAACGGCGTCTACCTCTACAAACTCGACGCCCGGTCGAACGAAGTATCGGGCGGCAGCTACGCCACCGCCCACCGCGACCGGTTCCTCATCCACCGCTAGCCCGGACGGGGCTTTCGGCCTTCATTCAACGAGGCGCGGCTCGGATTGCCCGAGCCCACTGCTTCTGTCCCGAAGATGGAACAGGACCGACGATTCCCCGTTACTGCGTTCGTGTCTTGACAACAGGGGATGATGCCATACCATGGCCGGACATACAAAGCTATGGCTGGCAAACTACCAACGATTATTGACAACCAGGGGGAGATAACCCTCCGTGATGCTATCGTGCAGATAGCTCAGATCACAGACAACATGGATGTCGCGACCGGGTATTTCGAACTCGGCTCTCTGCTGTCGCTTGATGGTGACTGGCAGAAGATGGGCGCAATCCGCATACTGCTGGGCGATCCTTCCGGTAGAAGGACTCGGAAAGAACTGGTTGAGTCATTCCGTCGGAGGAACGAAGCGAACCTGGAGGGTTGGAAAGAACGGGACGACGGCCTTACCGGCATTGCGGCTGTAAGAGAAGCCCTTGATTCCGGCACAATCCGGGTGCGTGCCTACACCAGGGAGCGGTTCCACGCCAAGTGCTACATTTTCAAGACCAAGCCGCCGAACCCGGTGGATTTCACCGTCGTCGGCAGCAGCAACTTCACCAATCCCGGATTGGAGCGCAACGTCGAGCTGAATCTCCTTTCGACCGACCAGGTCCACGTCGAGAAGCTTGCTGAGTGGTTTGCCGACATGTGGAAGGAAGCAGACGAGCGGATTCTCAACAAGGAAGCCCTTGAGATCATTGACCGCCACACAAGGGAATACTCGCCGTTCGAGGTCTATGCCAAAGCTCTGTTCGAGTACTTCGCCGGGCGCGAGAAATCCACCGAGGTCTGGGAAGAGACCGACAGCGTTGTCTATCCGCAGCTATCGCGATACCAGCAGGACGGCTACCATACCGCATTGAAGATGGCCGAAGAATGGGGCGGTGCGCTGGTCTGCGACGGCGTAGGTCTCGGGAAGACGTACATCGGGCTTATGCTGCTGGAGCACTACATCCACGAACGGAAGCGTGTACTGCTGATAGTACCCAAGTCCGCCGAAAAGAGCGTATGGGCGCGGCACTGGGATTCGTCGAAAACGAATCCGAATCCTCTGCTCAAGTACATCCACAAGCGAGCCTTCGGACATCAGTTCAGGGTCCACCGACACACTGACTTCGGGCGACCCGGAACGCTCTCGGAAGACTATCTACAGGAACTCGAAAGCGATACCGACATAGTCATTGTGGACGAGGCTCATCACTTCAGGACGCCGAATGCAAACCGGAGCGTGCTTCTCAAACGCATCACGCCCGGCAAGAAAGTGTTCCTGCTTACTGCCACGCCGGTCAACAACAAGCTCCTTGATCTGCACCAGCTGATCAGTTACTTCGCTCCTGACAAGGCGCATTTCTCCCGGCTGGGGATTCAGAACTACCGGCGGGTATTCTCCGGGCCGGACAAGAAGTTCGAGGAGGCAATCCGTCACGGGGACTGGCAGGACCTGAAGGACATTGAGAAGTTCCTTACCAACACGCCGTTGTTCCACCAGATTCTGATTCAGCGCAGCCGCAAGTACGTGAAAGACTCGGAGGAACAGCTTGCTAAGGCACCGATGTTCCCCGAGCGGCAGCGCCCGCGAGTTGTCCGCTACTCCTTGCGGAAGGTCTACGCTTCCATCTATAGCGACATCAAAGAGGCTTTCCGTCGCGAGGCCCCTTTTCTCAATTTGTCGCTCTACTGCACGGAGGCGTACCGGCAGGGTGAACCGGAGGAACGCAAGCTGCTGGACCAGCGCAAGGTCATCGGCCTGATTCGCACGCTGCTGCTCAAGCGGCTCGAGAGTTCCTACAAGGCCTTTGAGGCGTCGGTTGAAGACCTGCTTGCCAAGATGGCGGGTTTCCTGCAGGCCTACTGGCCC
>CBDUZK010000348.1:0-2144 GCA_965371675.1 uncultured bacterium
CCTCAAGATTCGCGCCTTGTCTTGGGTCTGCCGGAACGTGAAGTCACCAAGGAATCACTCGCGGTTGCGGTTGGCCTGTCCGTCAAGCTGTCCGGTCAGGCGCCTCGTTTGTTCTTCTTTGCTTCCTGCCTGAACCCGATTGGTTTCTTCTTCGGCGCCGGCGGCTGCATGAGCTTGCGGATGGCGGTGAATACGACCCTGAACTGAACATCGTACTTTCTTTCCAGCTCGTTCATTCTCCGGGCCAGCCCGGCGTTCCTGGCCAGTATCCGACGCAGGCGGACAAAGGTCCGCACGATTTCGATGTTGACCTGCACCGCACGTTTGCTGCGCAGGACGCTGGACAGCATCGCAACGCCCTGCTCTGTGAAGGCGTAGGGTGGCGTCCTGCGCGCACCACCCCAACTTGAAGTCGCAATTTGCGACTTCAAGATTCGCCACTCATCCCGGGTCAACTGGAACATGAAATCTTCTGGAAACCGCTCACGGTTGCGCTTGACCTGCTCGTTCAAGCGACGCGCAGGTACACCATAGAGCACCGCCAGGTCGGTGCTGAGCATGACCCGGTGTCCTCGAATGACCAGTATTGCCTGTTCGATGCGACGGAGCGGAATTACCAGGCTGGTTGCGCTTGTGTGTTTTCCGGAAGTGCCTTTCAGCATGGTGTCCACTGACCTGAAACCCCGGAGACGCTCATCCACGACTCCGCCACCCGGAAACTTCTGCGGCCAGCTCGGGCAGGCTTATCGCCTCGACCTCGGCGCCCAGGGGATAGCGTTCGGCGCCCGGATAGACCACGAATCGGCGCACGGGCCGGACGTCTGCACAGGCCGCGTAGAAGCCCCGCTCCGGCTTCGGCCTCAGGCTGCGCTTCACTTCAATCGCCCAGCGCTTGCCGTCCGGAAGAACCAGCAGCAGATCAATCTCTGCGCCGCCGCTCGTCCGATAGTGATAGCCGGTCGTTCCTGCGGGTGCGCTGCTCAGAAGATTCTCGAGTACGAAGCCCTCCCAGCTCGCGCCCACGATCGGATGGGCAAGCAGGCCTTCGGTGTCCGCAATCCCGAGCAGCGCATGCAGCACGCCGCTGTCACGCAGGTAGACGCGGGGAGACTTCACCAGTCGCTTGCCGACATTGGCATGCCAGGGCGCGAGGCGCCGCACGAGCAACAGGTCAACCATCAGGTCCAGATACCGCGCCGCGGTTTTCGCATCCAGGCCCAGACCGCGCGCCAGTTCGGCCACGTTCAGGAGACTGCCCTGACGGTGGGCGAGCATGGTCCAGAACCGGCGCAGAGTCTCGGCCGCAATCCGCGGGCCGAACAGGGGAATGTCGCGTTCGAGATAGGTGCGGATGAAGTCCTGGCGCCAGCGCAGACTCCGCTCACCGTTTCGGGCCAGGAGACTCTCCGGAAAACCGCCGCGCAGCCAGAGCGTATCCGGTTCCTTCCGGGTCGGCTCCAGCACCGAGAACGGAACCAGTTCCAGGTAACGGATGCGGCCGGCCAGGGACTCGCCCGACTGCCGGAGCAGGTCCAGCGATGCCGACCCGAGCAGGAGATACCTGCCCGTGCCGGCTCCGCACCGCCGGCTCCGGTCAATCAGCCCGCGCAATACCGGAAACAGTCCGGGCGTACGATGCACCTCATCAAGAATCACCAGCCGGTCCAGGTGTCGCTCAAGGTAGAGCTCTGCCTCGGCCAGTTTGGCCCGGTCCTGCTCGGATTCCAGGTCCAGGTAGACCGCATCGTACTTCTTCTTCGCCGTCAATGCGAGCGTGGTCTTCCCCACCTGGCGCGGCCCGAGCAGGCAGACCGCCGGAATCTCGGCCAGCGACTGCATCAGCGGCTCAAACAACCGACGCGTTATCATCTATGCAATTATGGAATGAAATTCCTGATTTGCAAGGATATCCTCAAGCCGGCCGGTCAGCCGTCTCGTTTGTTCTTCTTTGCTTCCTGCCTGGACCCGATTGGTTTCTTCTTCGGCGCCGGCGGCTGCATGAGTTTGCGGATGGCGGTGAATACGACCTTGAACTGGACATCGTACTTCCTCTCCAGCTCGTTCATTCTCCGGGCCAGTCCGGCGTTCCTGGCCAGTATCCGGCGCAGGCGGACAAAGGTCCGCACGATTTCGATGTTGACCTG
>CBDUZK010000349.1:0-2136 GCA_965371675.1 uncultured bacterium
CATCGGGTGCGAGCATATTGATAGAATCATGTTCAGTCAAGCGCAGAAGAGGGGCCGCCAATTCCGAATGCCGAGTGCCGAATGCGAGCTTCCACCCTCATCTGTGTTCATCTGTGTTTATCCGTGGTTACACAGCCTTGACCCCGCCTCCTGCCCGGGCTACATTCTAGACTGATGCTGAATGACTCCGGGTTCCTGAACCTGTGCCGGCTGCGCCGGTCGGTGCGGAGATTCAGCGACCGGCCGGTGAAGCGGGAGAAGCTGGAGTTGTGCCTTGAGGCTGCCCGGCTCGCGCCGTCGGCCCAGAACGGCCAGCCCTGGCGGTTCGTCGTGTTCGACGACCCGGAGAAGAAGCAGGCCCTGGCCGACGCCGTATTCAAGGGCGTCTACTCCACAAGCCGCCCCCTGTCCAAAGCCCCGGTCATGGTCGCCCTGCTCATCCATGAACACCTGGTCGTCGGCAAGCTGGCGGGTGGCGTGCAGGGCATACCATTGCAGTTCCTCGACGCGGCAATCGCGGGCGAGCACTTCGTCCTGGCCGCGGCCGAACAGGGCCTCGGCACCTGCTGGATCGGCTGGTTCAACCCGCGCGCCCTGCTCAATCACCTCGGGCTGCGGCGGCGCGGCTACCGGCCGGTGGCGCTGTTCGCGGTCGGCTACCCGGCCGAAGACCGTGAACCGCGCGACCCGGAACGCCGGCCCCTTGACGAAATCGCGGGCTGGAATCGGCCGCCCGGTTCGCGCTAACGCAACCTCAGAACCGAAACAAGACCACAAAGACACGAAAGTAAGAAGCCGGAAGCTACGTGGTCTTACGCCGCCTCCCCATTTCGCCTTCTGCATTCTGACTTCTGCATTCTGATTTCTATCTACCTGGTGCTCTTGGTGCCTTGGTGTTGAAATCCTATATCGGTTTTCGGGCGGGCAGCTCGCCTTGACACAGGCGGGTTCATCCCGAGACTGTGCCGATGAATGGCGGCGGATTCGGACAGTTCCTGCGCACCCGTGCCGGATTCGCGCTCGTCCTGGGCGTGGTGACCCTGGGTTCGGTCCTGCTGTACCTGCCGACCATCGACTACGGTTTCGTCTGGGACGACACCTCGCTCGTGACCGGGAACCGGCTGCTTGCCGAATCCGGACCACTGGAGGTCTTCGGTCGTGGCTTCTGGGCCGGCGCGCCCGACCCGCCCGCCGGCAACGCACTCCTCTTCTACCGCCCGCTGACCAGTCTCAGCCTGTGGCTCGACCTGAAGCTCGCCGGCCTCAATCCCGGCTACTTCCACCTGGTGAACGTAATCCTCAACGCGCTGTGCGTGGCCCTGGTTGCGTTCATCATCTGGCAACTGCTCAACTCCGCGGTCTGGGCCGGGATCGGCGCCCTGCTGTTCGCGACGCACCCGGCCCACGTCGAGTCGGTCGCGTTCATCTCCGGCCGGACCGACCTGCTGCTGACCCTGTTCATCGCCGTCGCCGCCTTCGGCCTGCTCCGGGCCCTGCTCAAACGCCGGTTCTGGTGGGGGCTGCTGGTGCCGGTCGGCTACGCGCTCGCCCTGCTCAGCAAGGAGACCGCGCTGCTGTTTCCGGTCCTGGTCGCGCTCACGCCCCTGCTCACCCGGGCGCGCTACGACCGTCGTCACTGGATAATCGTCGGCGCCTGCGTCCTGGTCGGCGTCGCGTACATGTACCTGCGCGGACAGGTGGTCGGCCCGGCGCTTGCCGGGTTCGACCCGCGCCCGGTCATCGGCCGCCTCAACGAGATGGCCAACGACTTCGGTCTCTACATCCGCATCTTCGCCTGGCCGTTCAAGCACCAGGTGAAGTTCCCGGTGGACCCGACCTTCGCATACCTCACCCCGCTCGCAATCACGGCCCTGCTATTCGCGGTCACCGGCCCGTTGCTTGCCGCGGTCCGGCGCCGACTCCGGGTCACGCTCTGGGGGTACACGTGGACCATCCTGTTCCTGCTGCCGGTCCTGAACATCGTCTCAATCGGGCCCCAGGCCGCCGAACGCCTGGTCTACCTCCCGTCCGCCGGCCTTGTCCTGATGATTGTAGTGCTCGTCTCCCGGGGCCTGCATACCCGCCGTCGAATGCGGATGACGGCCGCCGGTATCCTGCTTGCGCTGAGTGTGGCCT
>CBDUZK010000350.1:0-2126 GCA_965371675.1 uncultured bacterium
AAATCGAGAAGCTCAAGGAACAGGTCCGCAATGTCGAGTAGGCAGAAACCGGCCCACCGGCCGTTCCTCGTCGTGCTGTCATCGCCTTCGGGCGCGGGCAAGACCTCAATCTGCCGCGCGGTTGTCCGGCGCGACCCCGGCGTCACCTACTCGGTATCCGCGACCACGCGCCCGAAGCGTCCGGGCGAAACCCACGGCCGCAGCTACTACTTTCTCAGTGAGCGGCAGTTCCGGGACCGGCTGCGCCGCAACGGCCTGCTCGAACACGCCCGGGTCTACGACCACTGGTACGGCACGCCGAAGACCCACGTCCTCGCCCAGTTCCGTAAGGGCCGGGACGTCATCGCCGACCTCGACATCCAGGGCATGCGCGCGTGCCGCAAGGCCCTGCCCGGGACGGTCACCGTATTCGTCACCGTCCCGGACCGGAAAGAACTCGCCCGGCGCCTGCGCGACCGGGGCACCGATTCGGACCGGGTCATTCGCCGCCGGGAGACTGAACTGGAGAAAGAACTGGCCGCGATTCCCGAATTCGACTATGTCGTCACTAATGACCGGCTCGACCGGGCGGTCGACCACGTGCTCACCATCATCCGGGCTGAGCGTGCACGCACGTCCCGCCGACGGTCGTATCGGACAAAGGAGTAAACCATGAAGTACACATCGATTGAGAGAATCTGGGACAAGTACGAGAACAAATACCAGGCGCTCCGAATCGCCTCACTCGAAGCGCGGCGCGTCATCGACGCGCTCCAGACCGGCGACATCCAGATCAACCAGAACATATACGAACACTCGCTGCAGGCGCTCGTCGCGGGCGAAATCCGGTACGAGAAGCTGAGCGAAGCGGAAATCGACGTCCTCACGCGTGAGGGCTACGGCGACACCAGCCCCAACCGTCCGGTCTAGTCACAACCCGACCGCGACCCGGGAACTGACGTCATGACCGGCGCTGGGGGCCGTCGTCCACGCACTCCGCGTATCCTGCTCGGCGTGACCGGCGGCATCGCCGCCTACAAAGCGCTCGACCTCGTCCGCCGATTCCGGAAATCCGGCTGGGAAGTCCAGGTGGTTATGACCACAGCGGCCCGGAAGCTGGTCGGGCACGAATCGTTTGCCGGCCTGTCCGGCCGTCCGGTCGCGCACGAGCTGTTCCCGCGGCGACGTCCGGAAGGCAGACCCGCCCGGATTGAGCACATCGACCTCGCACAATGGGCCGACCTCGTACTCGTCGCCCCGGCCACGGCCAACATCCTCGGCAAGCTCGCCGCGGGCATCGCCGACGACCTGCTGTCAACCCTGCTGCTTGCCGTACCATCCGACACGGTGCGCGCCGGTCGGGTGGTGTTCGCACCGGCGATGAATACCCGCATGTGGGAGCACGCGTCGGTCCGACGAAACATTGACACGCTCACCACCCAGGGCTATGTCATCGTGGAGCCGGAACCCGGCGAGCTCGCCTGTGGTGACCGAGGCGCAGGCCGGCTCGCGGACGCGACCGACCTGCTCGCCACCTGCCGCGCCGCCCTGCGCGACGAAGCACGGCTCCCCGACCTGTCGGGCATCCGCGTGCTGGTGACCGCGGGTCGAACCGAGGAGCCACTCGACCCGGTCCGGGTCCTGACCAATCGTTCGAGCGGTCGGATGGGCATCGCGCTCGCCCGCGCCTTCCGCCTCGCCCGCGCCGACGTCCAACTCATCACCGGTCCCTTGTCCGTGCCCCTGCCTGCCGGAATCCCGGTCGAGCCGGTGCGCACCTCGGACGAGATGCGCAAGGCGGTGCTGCGGCACGCCCCCGATGCCACGGTGCTGGTCATGTGCGCGGCTGTCGCCGACTACCGCCCGGCCCGGAAGTCGCGCGCCAAGCGCCGGGGCGACCATGTCATCCTTGAACTGGTGAAAGCGCCCGATATCCTCAAGGCGGTGAGCGAAACATCCCGACCTCCGGTCGTCATCGGATTCTCGCACGACCCTTCCCTGGCCGTCGCGCGGCGCAAGCTGCGCGACAAGAAGGTCGACCTGATTGTCGCGAACCCGTACGCGACCGCGGACGCAGACACCGTCACCGCCGTACTGGTGCCGGCCCGGGGCCGCTCCCGCCGACTGCCCGAACTGACCAAGGAAGA
>CBDUZK010000351.1:0-2122 GCA_965371675.1 uncultured bacterium
CGGCCCGACGTCCGCTACGTCGACGGCCCGAAGGCGACCGCTGAGAACGTCGCCGCGTTCGCGTGGCATGATTGGGTCGACAAGATGCCGCTCGTCGTGGTTACCGCGGACGAAGAGGAAATCCAGCGTTGGGACGGCAATACCATCGCCGGCCGCTGGCTACCCGTCGTCCAGGAATGGATTGCCACCAATTCACCGGCACCCGCCGGCGAACAGCCCGCCTGACTCCGACCCGCTCCCGCTGACCGGTCCGGCCTCCGGCCGGGCGCAGCCGTCAGACTAGTATTCGAGGTTGTTGAGGTTCTCCAGCATCGCCGGCAGCATGCTGCCGGTGAACACCCCCAGCACCAGGGCGATGATACCGCCGATGACGCCGACCGCCAGCGAGATGATGGTCAGGATCCCCATGATTGCAAACAGGGTCTTAATCTTGCCGGTGTACCCGGCCAGCGCCTTCGGGTCTCCACGCTCCACGTACTCCTGGGCGCGCGAACCGGCCTGTACCATGATGATGCCAAGCCAGATCGGCATCCAGGCGACGACAATTCCGACCAGTGTCAAGGCGTACAGCCCACCGCCGATGATGCTCAGAATGCCGAGAAACTTGAGCCAGCCCTTGGTGGCCTTGACGTTCGCGCTGATTGCCTGCCGTGTGAAATCGGTACTGACGCTCGCTTCCACGAATCCTCCTGGTTCAGTGCTTCCTGCGGTCAAACATGGGTCAGTGATGGAACAAACGCAGACCGGTGAATGCCATCACGATATCGTACTCGTCCGCGGCCCGGATCACATCCTCGTCCCTGGTCGACCCGCCGGCCTGGATCACGTAGCCGACTCCGGAACGCGCCGCCCGGTCGATGTTGTCCCGGAACGGGATGAATGCGTCCGACCCGAGCGCCGCACCCCGGAACCGGTCGAGCCATTCCTGTTTCTCGTCCGGCGTGAGACACTCCGGTACGTCCTCGAACAGGTCGCGCCACGCCGCGAGTTCCGGCCTGGTCGCCGCGTCCTCCAGGTACAGGTCGATTGCGGTCGCCTTCTGCGCCCGCTTTACGCCCTTGCGGAATCGGAACCCGCGCACGCGGGGATGCAGACGCAGGAACCACCGGTCAGCCTTGGAACACGCAATCCGGGTGCAGTGGATGCGGGACTGCTGCCCGGCGCCGACACCGACAACCTGGCCGTCCCACGCCACGCAGATTGAATTCGACTGGGTGTACTTGAGCGTGGCGGTCGCAATCAACAGGTCACGGCGGGCGGAATCAGGCAGGTCACACCGCGTAGTCACGATGTTCGCCAGCAGTTCCTCGCCGATTGCGGCGTCGTTCCGGCCCTGCTCAAGCGAAACGCCGAACACCTGCCGGACCTCGGTCGCCGACGGCCGGTAGTCCGGGTCCATCTCAATCACCGGGTAAGCGCCGCCCTTCTTGCCTTTCAGCAGTTCCAGCGCGGCCGGCTCGTATCCCGGGGCGATACAGCCATCCGAAACCTCGCGCTTGAGCAGACGTGCGGTCGGCTCGTCCACCACGTCGCTGAACGCGGCCCAGTCCCCGAACGAAGACATCCGGTCCGCACCCCGGGCCCGGGCGTATGCGCACGCGAGCGGCGTCAGCCCCTTCGCCGACACGAAGCACGACTCGGCCAGCTCCGGCGACAACGGCAACCCGACCGCGGCCCCGGCCGGGCTCACGTGCTTGAACGACGCGGCGGCCGGCAGCCTGGTGATTCCCTTCAGCTCCCTGACCAGTTGCCAAGAGTTGAGCGCGTCGAGCATGTTAACGTACCCGGGCCGGCCATTGAGTACCTTGAACGGCAACCGCCCGGCGGCGAACACACGGGCCGGAACCTGGTGCGGATTCAATCCGTAGCGAAGTGCGATTTCATCCATTGACTATGAAGCTAGCATCGCCCGCCCGTTCGTCAAGCCGAACGTAAGCATCCGGCCCGCGCCGGCTTTGACCCGTTGGCCGGGTGTCGCTACACTTCTCTCCGTGCAACGACGGGAAACAGGTCCGAAATCCGGTGCAGGGAATCCACAGCATCCGGGTCTAAAACACATACATGACGTCACGGATTCCGATTCCCGCAGGTGGCAGAAGAACCGGCCGCGCAGACACATGAT
>CBDUZK010000352.1:0-2121 GCA_965371675.1 uncultured bacterium
CCGGCCCTGGACGGGACCGGCACGGTCTATTTCGGGACCGAGGATAACCGGCTCCACGCGGTCGATGCCGACGGGCAGGAACTGTGGCACTACGAGGCGCAGGCGGACGTGAAGAGTTCACCGGCGCTGGGCCCGGATGGGAGCGTTTACTTCGGGGCGGACGACAACACCTTCTACCAACTGGACAGCGCCGGAGCCCTGGTCTGGCAGCACACCGTCGGAGACTTCGTGCGTTCCGGGCCGACCGTCAGCGCGGATGGCCGGGTCTACTTCGGCTGCCACGACAACCGGGTGTACGCGCTCGACCCGGATGGGGTCCGGCTCTGGCGGTTCGAGGGCGACGGCGCGGTCACCGGGTCGGTGCTGCTCGACGCGGACGGGGTCCTGTACTTCGCGGCCGGGGGCACGGCGTACGCGGTCACCGGCACCGATGGCCCGGCGGATTCGGACTGGCCGACCTACCGGCATGACGCCCGGCGCACCGGGCTGGGTGAGTAGGCGACTGCGTAGTCTGATGGAGGAATCATGAAATCACTGGTAGTTGTGTTGATGCCGGCGCTGCTCTGCGCGCAGGGCGGGATGGTGGAGATGAAGGTGAGCGGACCGGGTTCGGAGCCGGCCGGGATCACGACGGTGACCGAGACCGGTGAACCCGCGCCCCTGTTGACCGACGGCGACGACCTGCCGCTGATGCCCGGGTGGCCGGTCAAGGTGCCGAGCGCGGGCAGCTTCGGGCCGGCCCGCGGGGTCGCGCTGGCCGACCTGGACGGGGACGGGACGCTCGAGATAATCACGCCGTCGACCGCGAACCGGCTGTACGTCTGGAAGTGTGACGGCACGCCGTACCCGGGTTGGCCCCAGACCCTGAACAACATGGCCCAGTACGCGGCGTCGGTCGCGGACGTGGACCTGGACGGTGAGTACGAGATTGCGGTGTGTACCCGGGGTCTGACCTCGGGCGGCAGGGTGTACCTGTTCGACGAGAACGGCAACGTCAAGCCGGGCTGGCCGTTCACCGGCAGCGCCGGGGGCAACTTCGCCGACAGCCCGACCCTGGTCGACATCGACGGCGACGACACGCTGGAAATCATCGTCGGGGAGCGGGACTGGCCGGGCGGGCAGTTGTACGTGCTGCGCCACGACGGGACCGTGTACTCCCGGGCCTGGCCGTGCTCGCTCGACCACGTGCCGACCGGCGGGGCCGCGGTCGGGGACGTCAACCTCGACGGTGTGATGGACATCATCTACATGTCCTACAACTCGATTTACGTGTTCCAGCCGGACGGCTCGGTTCTTCCCGGCTGGCCGGTGACGATGCCGAACGGGCGCAACTTCAGCTACCAGTCCGCGGCCCTGGCCGACATCGACGGCGACGACACGCTTGAGATTATCACCGCGATGCACAAGGAAGGCGGCGGGTGCTATGTGTTCCGGCACGACGGCACGGTCCAGCCGGGCTGGCCGTACGCCTTCCCGCGCTGGACCTACTGCCCGCCGACCGTGGCTGACCTGTACCGGGACGGTGACCTGAAAGTCGTCTGCGGCCTGTCGGGCATAGTGGGCGGTGCGGCCCAGGTGCTCTACGCGTTTGACGACGACGGCTCGGTGCTGTCCGGGTTCCCGTACACCCAGTCCAACGGTGACGCGGCGGACGGCAACATCACGGTCGTCGATCTCGACGGCGGCGGCGACATGGAGATTGTCTTCGCCAGCAACCTGCTGACTTCGGCCGACTCGCTCGGCTACCTGCACGCCGTCCACCACGACGGCAGCCCGGTCGCGGGCTGGCCCCTGCGGCCGTGGGGATTCACCTACATGAACGGCGCGACGGTGGCGGACGTGGACGGCGACGACTCGCTCGACATCATCGCGGTGTCGGCATACGCCGGTCAAATGCACGTCACGGTCTGGGAGGCGGGCGTGTCCTTCGACCGGATGAGCTGGGAGTGGCCGACCTACCACTTCAACATGCAGCGGACCGGCTTGTACGAATCGGCGCAGACCGGGATTGAGGAAATGCCGAATGCCGACTTGCGAATGACGAATGACAGGCTTCCCATGGCTACGATTGTGCACGGTGTGCTGCGGATGCCGGAGACGGGTATTCACCACTCGACATTC
>CBDUZK010000353.1:0-2120 GCA_965371675.1 uncultured bacterium
GGTCGGGTCCTGGCGCAGGAACCTGGAGCAGAGCCGGCTTGTGCGGGTGAAGGGTGACGCAATCGTGAAGGACGAACGCGGGTACGGGGTGCGGTTCGACGTGACTCCCGAGCGGGCCAGCCGGGTCGCGGTCGCGGCCGGGTACGTGCCGGACCCGGGCGAGTTGTCCGGCTTCGCGCACCTTGGCCTGGCGAATCTCATGAACACCGGCCGCCGACTCGAGGTGGACTGGCGCTCGGTCCCGGGCCATACGTCCTACTTCCTGAGTTACACCGAACCGTGGGTGCTCGGGTTGTGGTTGAGCCTGACCGGGAGCGCCCGGCACGAGACTGCCGACACTGTCAGCGCCCGGACCGAGTTAACCGGGGCCGCTGTGCTGGCCGTGATGCAGGAGCTTGACGTGCGGTTCAGCACCGGGTACGACCGGGTCGCCGGCATCGACACAGCGGGGAACGGCGAGACTTTCTGGGTCGGGACCGGTTTCGAGCTTGATTCGCGTGACCCGGTGATTGACCCGGCCCGGGGCATGCACCTGGGTTTGCGCACCCGGGCCGGCACCCGGTCGGGTGTTGGTGGCAGCCGGTTCGTCGGCAGGTTCGAGGGAGACTGGACAGTGATTGGACCGCGGTTCCGGCGGTTGACCGTTGCCAACGGGCTGCATCACCGGGTGGTTTATTCGGCCGGGCACCTGGGCGAATCGGAACTGTACCGGCTGGGCGGGGCGGGCAGCCTGCGCGGGTTTCGGCAGGATGAGTTCAACGGCACGCACCTCGGCTGGTACGATCTGGAACTTCGTTACGCGCTCGGTTCCGGGTCGGTCGCCTACCCGTTCTTCGACGCCGGGGTGGTGGAGGACGGGGGGTGGACAATGCACATGGGCTACGGGCTGGGCGTGCGACTGGCAACGCGCATCGGGATGTTTGAGATTGACTATGGACTCCGCGCGGGTGAGAGTCCTCTGCTTGGCAGGCTGCACTTCGGCTATGAGGCCGGGTTCTAGGGGACAACGGACATGACCTGGCTCCAGGCCCTGGTGCTCGGAATCCTGCAGGGATTGACCGAGTTCCTGCCGGTGTCGAGTTCCGGGCACCTTGCGATAGTCGAGCATCTGTGGAGCATGCCGGAGAGCACAAGGGTCGCGCTGACCGCGGTGTTGCACGTCGGCACCGCACTGGCGCTGGTCGTCTACTTCGCCCGGCGGCTCGGGAGTATCGCGCGCGGGGCTTTCGGCCGGGCAGCCGGAGACAGGGGCGAGAGCCGGCGCATGATTGCCTGCATCGCGCTCGGGTCAGTGCCGGCCGCGGTTGTCGGATTGTTCTTCGCCGACGCGGTGGATGTCGCGTTCTCCAGCCCGGTCCTGATCGGCTCGATGTTGATTGTCACCGGCGGGCTGCTGTTTGCCACCCGGTTTGCCCGCGCACGTTCGGTCCGGGTTGTCTGGTTGACCGCGGCGATTATCGGCCTGGCCCAGGCCGCGGCAATCCTGCCCGGGATTTCGAGGTCCGGCGCGACGATTGCGGTCGCGGTGTTGATCGGTATGGGCCGGGAGGACGCGTTCGAGTTCTCGTTCCTGCTGTCCGTGCCGGTGGTATTCGGGGCCGCAATCAAGGAACTGGTTGGGCTCGACTGGGCCCTGGTCGGGCCGGGCCCGGTCGTGCTCGGCATCCTGGTCGCGTTCGGTGCGGGACTGGGCGCGCTGGTCCTGCTGCGACGCGTGGTGCTGGGCCGCAGGCTGCACTGGTTCGCCTACTACTGCTGGCTTGCCGGTCTGCTGGTGCTTGTGCTGGTGCGCTAGGCCCGGGTCAGAGCAGTCGTTCGGTTTCCGTGTCGATGACTTCCAACTGGCGATTGCGCTCCAGGAACTCCAGTATCTTCGAAAAGCCGGAGTCGAGCATGCGGCCGTTGGTGTTCACCATGACGATGGCGAGTCGAGCCCGTTGCCACTGGTCCTGGTATTCGACTTCACAGGCGGAGACGTTGAACCGGCGTTTGAGGCGTTCGATTGTCCCGGCAAGGGCCCGGCGCTTGTCTTTCAGTGAGCAACTCTGTGGGATGAAGCAGTCAACCAGGAGCAGGCCGATGTGCACCGTCAGCCGGTCTTGGTCTTACTTGGGGCTCGC
>CBDUZK010000354.1:0-2116 GCA_965371675.1 uncultured bacterium
GGGGTTACCCCCCTGACGGCTCTCCCAATCACCCTGGCTCGGGGGCTCTTTTCGGGATAAGTGCCGCAATAGCGTCGGTTAGCGAGGACATGGCCGACGGGGACATGACCCAATCCCGTCCTCGGCATTGGGATCGTGTCCCCGACCGGGGCCAAGGGAAGCTTCGCGTCGCGTCCCCGGAACTCCCTGCTAACCGCTCACCCGGTGAGCCTCCCCCGGACGGTCCCCGGGACGGCCTGACCATCCACAAACTCCTGTCTCAGACGGCTTCCGGCCCGGATTCAGACAGGCAGCGGCTGAGTGTCCTCCACGACCGCTGCAAAACCGCTTGCCTCAACGCTTCAGTCCGGGCTTGCACGGCCGTTTGCAGGAATCATTGCAGGCCCGGCTTCAAGACACGGGCGAGCGGAGATTGCAGTCATGCGGACAGGTTGGTTCTTCTGCCGGTCGATTACCGCATGCGATAGACAAACCGGCTCACACCGGCGATTTCAGTAGCCGAGGACCGTGACGCTGTCCCTGCTGAAATGCGTGAGGTACACCCGTTCGCCGTCGGGCGCGACCGCTATGCAGCTTGTCACGCCCGCAACTGCAAGGGTATCGACCACCGTGTGGTCAGCGGTTCTCATGACCAGAGACTGAGACTCACCAAGTGCACCAACATACACATGCTGACCGTCAGACAGCGCGCCGAAGTCGCTGGGTGCGAACCCCTCGTCCCCTGGGATTTCCCTTTCAAGCGTCAACTCGGGTAGCCCGTACACGGCTATCCAGCCACTGGTGCATGTCCCATACAGGTAACCCCCATCCTGCGTCACCATCAGGTCTCTGATGCTGCCCCCGTATGTAACCCTTGCGATGACTGAGTCATCTGCGGTCCGGATGACCACGAACCGGCGTCGGGTTGCGACGTAGACGTGCTCCCCGTCAGGGGCGACCGCGATCTGGTCCGGGCGCCGGTCACTACCGATCGGCACCCTGCGGATGACCTGGTTGGTCTCGGTCGATATCACCGCCACCGTGTTGTCCATCCTGCAGGAGACGTATACCCGCTTGCCGTCGGGCAGCACCGCGATGTCTATCGGCCCCTTCAGATCCGTGATCGTCGCCACCACAGCATTGTCGGCAGTGCGAACGACCGAGACCGCCCAGCCTTCATAACTCGCGGCGTACACGTACTCGCCGTTCGGCAGCATCGCCACGCGGCAAGGATTCGCGCTCACCCTCACCCGCGTCACCTCTTCGTAGTCGGTCGTCCGAATCACCGCAACCGTGGAATCATCCATTCCGACGTATAGGTGGTTTCCGTCCGGCGTTACTACAATGCCGTCCGGGGAAGGCTCAAGCGCGAACGTCGCCACCCGACGGTAGGGGTACGGCACGGCGACAACCGATACGTCAAGGCCTTCCGACCAGCCGCTCTCCGCGCCCAGCGTGTCCCGGGCCTGGGCCCGCAGGACGTACTGCCCCTCCGTCTGCCAGGCATGCTCGAACTCGGTCTGCCGGTCCGGCTCCAGGAGTTCCGACCAGTCGCTCGTATCACCATCTCCCCATGCCACTCGAATCTGCAGCGAGTCGTGGTCCGGGTCCCACGCCCACGTCCGATACGTCGCTGCTATCCGCTCCCGCGTAGTATCCGGCCCGCGCAACTGCGGCAGGGTCGGCGGGTCATTCGGGTATGGCCAGATCGCCACGCTCAACGCATCACTCCACGGCGACTCGCTGCCGAGGACGTCCTGCGCCTGCCCGACAACGACGTAGGTGCCGACCTGTGACCAGACGTGTGACTCGACCGCTGCCAGGCCTGACGCCAACGGTCCGCTCCAGTCCGTGGTCTCGCCCTGGCCCCACGCAAAGCGATATGACACCGAATCCCCGTCCGGGTCGGTCGTCACGATGCTGAATGTATACGTGGAATCCACGAACCCCGACGAAGAACCTGCGGGCGTCTCCGGTGCGTCCGGTGGCCGGTTACGCGGGCACCCGGCAAGCAACAGCAGGCCTGCGCCGGCGGACAGGAGTACGGCCAAGACTGCGAAGCTACGGCTGCGATGAATCGGTATCATGTTTCTTCGCACCCAGTATGACGGCCGGCAGCAACCGGTCAAGCATAAAA
>CBDUZK010000355.1:0-2108 GCA_965371675.1 uncultured bacterium
GCGGGTCGCAGACTGCGAGCGGTATCCAGGCGGTGCTGCGTTCGCTTGACGGCTGCGTGCAGGTGACCGATTCGGTGCGCGGGTACGGCGACCTCGTGCCGGGCGGCACCGGCAGTTCGACGCCGTTCGCGGTGACGATCGCCGCGGCGTGCACGAGCGGGCAGGAGTTGCGGTTCGAGCTGGCGGTCACGAGTGCGGACAGCAACTGGAGTTCCGCGTTTGACCTGGCGGTGAGCGGCCCGACCCTGACCGTGAGCGGGTTGACGGTGCATGACGGCAACGGCTGGCTGGACCCGGGCGAGACCGCGGAGATGTCCGTGATGGTGCGCAACCACGGCGCGGGCGGTGCGGGTAACGTCAACGGAACGTTGGAGGCGCTCGATCCAGCAATAGTAGTCCTGGATTCGGTCGGGACGTTCGGGACCATCGGCCCGGGTGATTCGGCGGCGAATACCGGCAACCGGTTCCAGGTGCGGGCGCGCGACGGGATCAAGGTCGGCCGGCGGTTCTCACTGCGCCTGGAGATGACCGGCGACGGCGGGTTCGCGCAGACGTGGGATTTCCCGATTGTCGTGGGTGAGCCGGTTCCGACGGCCCCGCTCGGGCCGGACCGGTACGGGTATTACGCCTACGATGACACGGACGCGGGTTGCGCCGAGCGGCCGGACTACGACTGGGTGGAGATTGACCCGGCCCATGGCGGGTCGGGGACCAGGGTGGAAATCGGCAACGACCGGGCGGTCAACGTGGCGCTGCCGTTTACGTTCCGGTTCTACGGCCGGGAGTACAACTCGGTGTCGGTGTGCGACAACGGGTACGTGGCGATGGGGAACCAGTGGTTCGGCGAGATCTACAACTGGCATATCCCGTCACCGGCCGGACCGGACGGGTTCGTGGCCGCGTTCTGGGACGACTTCCGGACGGACACGCTTGACGCCTCGGGGGTGTTCACCTGGTACGACGCGGCCAATCACCGGTTCGTAATCGAGTGGAGCCGGTGCATCCACGTGCACGGGTTCCGGCCGCCGTACCTGGCCGAACGCCAGACGTTCGAGGCGATGCTGTATGACCCGCAGCACCATTCGACGCCGACCGGCGACGGACCGATCCTGGTCCAATTCCACACGGTGCAGAATGACGATACGCTGTTCGAGAACAGCCACAACTATGCGACGGTCGGGATCCAGAGCCCGGACCACGGCGACGGCATCGAGTACACCTTTGCCGGTGCATATCCGCCCGCGGCCGCGGAGGTGCTGCCGCACCGGGCGATAAGATTCACGACCGTGCCGCCCGACACGTTCACCGGGGTGCGTGAGCATGGGGAATCGGAACCGGGAGCCGGCTTGGTTGCCCGGCCCAACCCGGTGCGGAACCGGCTGGTGCTGGCCCTGCCCGCAGGGTCGGGCCACACCCGGGTGCAGGTGTTTGACGCTGGGGGCCGTGAGGTCCACCGGTTCGAGGCCTTCGGCGCGCGATTCGTCTGGGACCTGACCGACCGGTCCGGGACCCGGGTCCCGGCCGGCGTGTACCATGTCGCTTTGACATCCCGGCAGTCAGCCGGTAATCTGTATGTTGAGAAGATTCTAGTGCTGGCGGGCGAGTAGTGCCCGCCAACCGGTTTTGACGTAAACCAACAAGGAGCGTTTGTGAAGGTTTGTTTCGCAGTTGTCGCGCTGGCGGTTGTCCTGACCGCAGTCCCGGCCCAGGAGAATTATCACGGCGTCGCACTCGCGCCCAACGGCCTCGACGCGTGGATTGCGACCATCGATACGGTCGCGATCTTCCACACGCCGGATTTCGGTGAGGTGTGGGAATACCAGGAAGTGCTTACCATCCGCGACTTCTTCGACATCCACTTCGTGGACGAGAACAAGGGGTGGACCTGCGGCCGGATCGGCACGATCTACCACACGACCAACGGCGGTGAAGACTGGACCCGTCAGAGCCTGGGCGGGCCCAAGTTCTCGACCCGGATTCGATTCCTGGACGACACGCTCGGCTGGGCCGCGAGCGGTGAAGCAATCCTGCTTTCGACCACAAACGGCGGGGGAACGTGGGAGATGGATTTCTTCCCGGAGGACCCGTTCGCGCCGGACACTGTCGAC
>CBDUZK010000356.1:0-2097 GCA_965371675.1 uncultured bacterium
GTGGTAGCGTCCGGGCTGCGGACCAGGACAAAATGGACTCCGGGCGAGATGTGGCGGATGTCGTTCGTGCCCGGTACAAGGTCCGCGACCTGTCGGCCGGTGATGTCGAGGAGAACGGCGGACTCGGTACCCTTGAGAGAGATTGCTCCGACGATCAGCGTGGATACAACCGGGTTCCGTCTGGTCTCCGGGGCGGGAACTTCCTCAATGCCGCTGGTGGTATCGCGAATGACGTACACCATGCTGCAGTTGAGGTGACCCAGGTAGAGCCTGTGGTGCGCCGGCGCATATGCGAAAACAAATGGTGCGTCCCCAACCGGAATCGTCTTCAGCACTCTCGTTCCATCTCCGGCAATGACGGTCACAATGTCATCGTAGTTCGCACAGTACACGAGGTTGGTCGCCGGGCTCCAAGTCAAAGACCACGGGTTTCCGCTCACGGCCAATGCCGAGACCACTGAATCTCCAAGGGCATCTATCCCGAATACCGTGTCCGTGCCGCCACTGTAAGTTCCGACCATGACCAGGCTATCCCAGTTGCTGCAGGACATGGATAGAACAGATATTCCTTGTGGCAGCGCTATCTCAGCGACCACCGTATCCCCCACTCCATCTATCACTACCACATCGTCCGCTCCGCAGTAGTATTTGCCCACCGCCGTGCTGTAGCATCCCGCCATCGGCACCCCGGGCAGCCGGATGGTTTTGATGACCTCCAGCGACCCCAGGTCGATTATGGACACCGACTCGGACTCGTCGTTCTGAACATAGAGCTTACGGTGAAGGTCATTGATGGTCATCCGGTAGGGATTTCTGCCGACGCGAATCTCAGTGAGAACAGTATCAGCCACGCAGTCTATTACCACGACATCATGGTCGTCACACGAGACGTATAACCGATTACCTGTACTGTCCCAGATGCATCTTGTTGCACCCTCCAGAGGCATCGCCAGAATCCGGGTGTGAGTCGACCCGTCGATTACCGCGATTGAATCGCCGCCGTCCCGGAACACGCAGTACGCTTTGTTGCTGGTTGCGCTGTAGGCCAGGTAGCCGGGGTTATTCAGTTCCAGTTGCGCGATGACCTTGTTGCTGTCGCAGGAAATGGCGAAGAACAGGTCCCCGGACCCACTTCTACCGTAAACCACATCCGCCCTGGAGTTGTACACAAGGCTCCCGACCCATCTCCCGCCGACATCAATCGAATCCTCAACCCATTGGCCGTCAGCAGATGACGGCGTGAGCAAGCAGATGCAGGCGAGCAGGAACAGGAACCCGCGCGGTTTCATATGGTGAGCATGACGCATGGAGACAGGAAGTCAAGCAGGCTGCGGGCATGGGAGGGCGAGGAACCAGGAATGAGGAATGAGGATGGAGGAGTGAGGATTCCCTAGTCTGAAATCACGAATCCGCAATCTCGAATCCCTGGTTCGGGCGGCACATCTAACCCGACATCTAACCTGGCATCTAAGCCGGGTTCTAAGCTGGCAAGTAAGCTGGCAAGTAAGCTGACAAGTAGGCCGACAAGTAAGTCGACAAGTAAGCCGACAAGTAGGCTGGCAAGTAGGCTGACAAGTAAGCGAACAAGTAGGTGAACAACTAAGTGAACAACTAAGTGAACAACTAGCTGAACAAGTAGGCCGACAAGTAGGCCGACAAGTAGATTGACGAGTATCCTGACAAGTAGGCTGAAAAGTGTCCTGACAAGTAGGTTGAAGGGTGACCCGGGGGGTGACGGTGGGGCTGCCCCATGGGGCTGAATCTACCGTCACTTTTGGGGCGTTTCGCCCCACTTTTGGCCGAAATTGCCTGTTTTCGGGCTTCCGGGGAACAGAGAATGAACCGCCAAGGTCGCCAAGACCGCCAAGGGGAGAATGATTGTAGCGGAGCGGAAAGTGTCCCCGGAGGGTACAACCACAGACAAACACTGAAGTTGCGGGGACACGATCCGGGATTCGGAGGACCGAATGCCGGTCATGTCCCCGTTGCCATGTCCTCGCTAACTTACGTTGTTACGCTACTTACCCCGAAAAGGACCCTCGAACCAGGGTGCTTGGGAGAGCCGCCAGGGGGGTAGCCCCGGGGATAGCCCCCCTG
>CBDUZK010000357.1:0-2095 GCA_965371675.1 uncultured bacterium
AGCTCCGAGGAAGTGGGGGGCAAGCAGGGACCCCTGACCGCCCGCTACGATCATAGACCATTGGGGAACTCCGAATTGCGAGTGACGGATTGCGGAATCTGAACTGACGATCATATAGACGGCAAAGCGGCAGCCTCGCGGCCGCACTCCAAATCCGACCCTCTCTCCTCAATCCTCATTCCTCTATCTTCACTCCTCTCCTCCAGTGTTCATCCGTGTTTATCCGTGGTTCGCCCGTCCGCTCTGGTCATTGGAACTTGGACCTTGGTCATTCCTCCTCTGTGTCTATCCGTGGTTGATTCCGGCCCGCTAGCGCACGACAACCGGGTGCGGGTCGGACCAGTCCGAGAATAGCGGTTTCTGCGGGCTGTACGTGTCGTAGCAGCCGGCCGACACCGGGAAGGTGTCCGCCACCCACCATGCGTGCTCGAACGTAACCGTCTCACCCGACGGCACAAACCCACCATAGTCGCTCGTGTCCCCGTCGCCCCAGGCTACGTAGACGACGAGCGCGTGCCCGTCCGGGTCGAACACCGCCACGTCGAACGAAACCCGCTGCCCGACTTCCGCTTTGTCCGGACCCGACACGGCCGGCGGGTAGGGAGCGCGGTTCTGCCACGGTGGCGGCGCGGCCGTATCACACCGCACCAGCAGCAGCAGGACCGCAATCAGAAGCAGGCGCCCTGTCCGTGATCGAGCGAGGATGCTGAGATGCACGGATAGGAGGCTCTGGACAGGACGCCTGGAATTGTCTTGCACATCAATCGTCTTCCGCGCGGCGCAGGAGGCGCAGACCGCGAACCCGCTGGAACCAGGTTCGCACTTCGACCGTGGCCGAACCCGGATTCGGATCCAGCGTATTGACTACCGCGTAGTGGCCGTCCGCGGTGTACACCGCGATCCACGTTTCGAGCACACTGACATCGACCGTCTCTTCGTAGAGCAGCGTGTCGTGCTGAGGCAGCGGTTCCTGGCCCCGGCCCCAGAGCAGCATCAACCCGGACCTGCGCCAGGCCCCGGCCGGAACCACGCCGCCCGGGTCTTCCGGTCCGAGTCGCGGGCTGGAGATATAGTACCCCGGACCGTTCGACCCGATCCCACGGTCCGTGAAGTAGAAATCGACCAGCGGTGCCTGTGCGGAGTCGAGCATCGACCGGACCACACCCGTTCCCGTGGCGCTGTCCCAGCCGTAACCCGCGTCGCCCGCGGCGTTCAGTTCGTAGAGCAGCAGCGTGTCCGTGAACACCGGCACCGTGGACACGGTCTCCGGCGCGAATGCTTCCTCTTCGTCCCGCCGGGCCGACACCGTGTAGTCGCCGGTCATTCCGGCCGGGTCGTGGTACGCCCCGCTGCCCCGGGTTGTCGCGACCGACTCGAACTGCGCCCCGCCGACCACGCGGAACCAGAGCACGTAGTCGGTCGAGTCGTCGTTGCGGCCGGTAGTCCAGCGCACGTCAAGCGCAACCCCATCGATGGCGCTCAACCGGAGGTTGTACGGGGCCACGAGCAATCGCCGCGTCACAAGCAGTGTCTCTGACGCCGACCATGGACTCATGTTCCCGGCCCGGTCGCGGGCCCGGGCCCGAACTGTGTGGATGCCGAGACTCGCGAACCGATGGGTATCACCGACTGTGGTACCGGGCGGCGTGTATTCGGTCCATACGCCAGGCTCGCCCGACCAGTCGAACCGGCAACTGACACTGTCTCCCCGGATGTGACCGGCCGCGGTCGTGAACCGCACCGCGGTATCGGCGGGAAACGTGAGCGGGCCGGCGGGCCGTCCGGGCGGCAATGGACCGGCGTGCGTAACCCGCACCCGCAAAGGCACGGACCAGTCGGATTCCAGCCCGGTGTTGTCCCGGCATCGGACCCGGACGTCATGGGTGCCGCTGTCGGCATAGCTGTGTACGCGGAAGAAGGTGTCCCCGGCGGCCAGTTCCGCGGTCCAGTCTTCCGTGCCGCCGTCGGCCCAGTCGAACCAATAGGACAGGTTGCCGCCGTCCGGGTCGGTCGCGCGCGTCCAGAAGACAAGGGTGTCGCCCGGCTGGCCGGATGAGAAACCGCCCAGTCTCGGCCGCGACGGCGGCCGGTTCCC
>CBDUZK010000358.1:0-2094 GCA_965371675.1 uncultured bacterium
GACCCGCAATGTCGAGCAGGGTCATTGGATATTGGGCATTGGTCATTTCCGTTTCCGGCATGCGCAGCACCGCGCGAACGATGGTGGGGGCGGGTTTGTGGACAATGGGCGGCTCCGCTTTCGTCGCGTCCGCGATTCTTCCAGCCGAGTCGGTCTTGATGAGGTAGACATCGGTGCCGCCGGCGCCGAAGGACTTGGTTCCGCCGCAGACGACGTACCCGCCATCTGCGGTCTGCTGACCCGAGTAGCCGGCGTCGGTGTCCGTGCCGCCGAAGGTCCGGGTCCACATCGTGTCGCCAGACGCATCGGTTCTGATGAGCCAGGCGTCATACGAGCCGGCTCCGAAGGAGCTACTATAGCCGGTGACAACGTACCCACCGTCTGCAGTCTGCGTCACCGACCGGCCGTAGTCGTCGGACTCGCCGCCAAACGTCCGGGTCCAGATAGTGTCACCGGACGCGTTGGTTCTGATGAGCCAGACGTCCGCCCCGCCGGCACCGAAGGACGCGGTGTAGCCGGTGATGACGTACCCGTCGTCTGCGGTCTGCGTCACCGAGTTGCCGCAGTCGTAGCTCGCGCCGCCCCAAGTTCGGGTCCAGGTTGTGTCACCTGATGAGTCGGTCTTGATGAGCCAGATGTCGCCGCGACCGGCGCCGAAGGACCCAGTGCAGCCGGCGATGATGTACCCACCATCCGTGGTTTGTCGGACCGAGAGGCCGCCTTCTCCATCCGGTCCGCCGTAGGTCCGGGTCCAGATGGTGTCGCCCCATGCGTCGGTCTTGATCAGCCAGACGTCACATAGTCCGGCGCCGAAGGAGTAGGTGTAGCCGGTGATGACGTAGCCGTCGTCCGCGGTCTGTGCAACCGATTCGCCCCATTCGTTGTCTGCCCCGCCGAAGGTCCGGGTCCACAGGGTGTCGCCGTTGGCGTCGGTCTTGATGAGCCAGACGTCCTCTCCGCCGGCGCCGAAGGACTCCACACGGCCGGCGATGACGTAGCCGCCGTCCGCGGTCTGCGCCACCGAGTGGCCGCACGCGTTGTAGGTCCGGGTCCATGCGGTGTCGCCGTTCGCGTCGGTCTTGATGAGCCATGCGTACCTGCCGGGACCGAGGGATGTAGTGTAGCAGGTGACGATGTACCCGTCGTCAGTGGTCTGAGCTACCGACCGGCCCTCGTCGTAGTCCGAGCCGCCGTAGGTGCGCTGGAAGGTCGCCTGCGCGGGCAAGGGGGAGGTGAGGGAGAGGAGGAGGAATGTTGTGGCTGAGAACCCCAATGTCTTTGAATGGCTCACACAAGAAGCTAGTCCGCATGAGGGGCATGTCAACACACCGGGTGTATGAAACTGGTCGACTTACGGGGGGTCTTGTGCTACAATCTTATTGATGCAGGGGCTCGCCAGTCCGCAGTTCGCGCAGGGACGTGTTCCCTGCCTGTTTTTCCGGCTGCATTCACGTGCGCCGGGTTCCTTTTTCCCGGGGTCCGCGTCTTATGTGACCGTTTCAGTGTCCCCGGATTCCTCCCTGGTGTCGTCCGGTCGGATCATTGTTCCGTTCTCGGTCCGTAGGTCCGGGCGGATGGGTTTCCGGACTTCGGTCGCGATGTGGGGTCAGGTGACGGTCCTGACGTCGGGTCAGGAGTCCGGGATGGTCTCCGGTCAGACGTGGGGCCGGTCAACGGCCTGGACGTGGGATTCGATATGCCCCGGTTTGAGCGTCATGATGACCGGTCAGATGAGCCCGGGGGCCACCCCCGGGGTAGGGGTGTCGAGGAGATAGTGCTCGGTACAAAGGTGCATCGGGATTTGAATGCTGCCGAGGAGCGGTTGCGCATGAGTTGGCAGCGTCGCGGGATGTCTCCGGACCGGGCGGCAGTGGTTGCCCGGCGCAATGTTGCCGCCCTGGAGCAGATGAACCGGTTGGGCGATGCCGCGCTGCGGGCTTCCGACGTGCTGGGCCGGGTGAAGCTGGTGCACCGGCGCCGGATTTTCGAGCTGGCGTGCGCGACCTGTTCCCGGAGCCGGAAGGTAGCGGAGCGTGGCTGGCCCGCAGCGTTCGCCGGGGTGGCGGAGCGGTACATCGGTGAGGGCGTGGACCG